>CAVFUJ010000037.1:0-11440 GCA_963625795.1 Anaerovoracaceae bacterium | reverse complement strand
GTATAATTCTCCGTTGACAACCGCATTGTAAGATAATTTCTCCATACGTTCGAATTCCGGTGTGTCCGGAACGATTGCACCGTATTGCTGAATATCCTTCAGATAATTCAGAACATCTTCCCTGATTTCGGGAGGTATCGATGCATCCGACAGTGCTTTTTCATCGTCGAGTGCGAGATCTTCCTCATTTGATACTCTGATAAGTTCCAGAGCATACTTTTCAAGACTGTCGTCGGTATCCTCATTCTCTTCCGAAGTCTCTTTCTCATACTGAGAAATCAGATTCCTCATTGCAAGTATACTTTCCGTATCCGCGGAACAGCGCTGTTCCGCAAGTGCGAGAGTATCTTTTGCCTCGTTGAATTCCGAGTTGAACAGATGATATTTCACCTCTGCAAGAAGTACGGGTCCCGAATACGGATCGGTCGCAAGTGCTTCGCTGAGATAATCGGCGGCGGCGTTCATACTTCCGACATCCATGTGAATCACCGCCAACTGGGACAAAGCGATAACATCTCTGCTGTCCTGTTGGTAGGCAGTCTCAAATTCCTTCAGTGCGGCGGAAGTGTCTCCCATGCGCATATGCGCAAGACCGCACTTTGTGTGTATTCCCCTGTATGAATCGTCTGTTCTCAGGATGTTTCCGTACGAAGACAGCGCACTCTGCGGATCTCCGAGCTCCATCTCCGCATCTCCGAGACATATCCATAATTCCGGATGCGATAACGAAGAATCCAAAGCGTCGGATACGGTCGCAGCTGCATCTCCGTAGAGGGAGTGTTTCATCTGCAGTCTTGCCTTCCTGACGTAGATTTCCGGAGATTCAGGTTCAAGTTCCAGAACATGTGCCAGATATCTGTCTGCATCGTCGTATCTCCCCATAGACATCAGCAGATCGGATATTCCGAAGAGTAACTCGATATTATCGGGTTCCACGGCAAGTGACTGTTCCATCATACTCAGTGCGGATTCCGAATCCGATGCCATTGTAGCCTTGCCGACCAATGCATTCGTATCCGAAGGATCTCCTTCGTTGAGTATGCCGTATAACACGGAAGCTTCGTCTTTCCTTCCTGTATCTCTGTACGCATCCGCAAGTATCATGAGATTTTCTCTGTCGTCGGGTGCGATTTCCCTGATTCTTGTGCACATGTCGATTACGCTGCCGAAGGAACCGATTCCCAGACATACGTTGCGTCTGAGGATTAATGTTTCAAGACAGTTCTGATCGGAAATTTCATCGACCGCTTTCAGTGCCTCGGGATATTTTCCTGCGGCCGTAAGAATACGTATTTCTTCCGCCTTCAGCGAATCGTCGTTCGGATTGAGGCGTATCATTGCCTTGGAGATTTTTACCGCCGTATCGTAATCTCCGGTACGTGTGCACAGATCGCGTTTCGCTTTCATTATGCTGGTATTTCCGGATTCGATCTTCATTGCGAGATCGATGAAAACCATGGCT
The DNA here is from genome assembly GCA_963625795.1 of Anaerovoracaceae bacterium. GTDB lineage: Archaea > Thermoplasmatota > Thermoplasmata > Methanomassiliicoccales > Methanomethylophilaceae > Methanarcanum. The sequence continues at coordinate 9,978 of CAVFUJ010000037.1, read as the reverse complement.
TCGCTGTTCTTGCCCGCTTTGGACAGAATGTGGGCTTTTTTCATCAGTGCGTAGCAGTTGTCCTGATGCTCTCCGATTACTCTGTTCAGCGATCTTATGGCTCCCGCATCGTTGCCGTTCTTTTCCTGTACGGCGGATTTTGAAATCCAATACGCATCGCAGTCCAATTTCAGAAGAATCGCCCTGTCGTATGAGGATTCGGCTTTCTCGTAATCCTGCATAGCCTCTGCGGCCATACCTCTCGAGTGCCAGACACTGTGATCTTCGGAATTGAGTTCCAACGCTCTGTCGTAGGACTCCACGGCATCGCTGTATCTTTCCAGGGCGTATTCCGCATTGCCTCTCATCACCCATGCTCCGGGGATGCTGCCGTAACTGTCGTCGTATTCTCTTACGATGGAAACGGTTTCCTCATATCTTCCGTCCGAAAGCAATCCTTTGATGAATTTCATGAATAATTCGGGATTGTTCTTGATACCGAGGGCTTCGCGGTATGCTCTTATCGATTCTTCGGTACGCCCCATCTTGTTGTAAATCAGCGCAATATCGCTGATTACGTCCGCATTATCGGGCGTTATGCTGCGGATTGTTTCGCAGACGTTGATTGCACCCTCGTAATCGCGGTTTGCAATCAGAACATCCTTCTTCATTCCCAGAACGGGTATGTTCTTCGGATCGTTTCTGAGTACGGCGTCGATATCGGGCATGATGTTTGTCACGCCCATCGCCTTCTGAATTCTCAGTTTGTGTAATCTGTATTCCTGGTTATCCGAATCGACTCTCAATGCCTTTTTTATGGAAACGAATGCCGTGGAATAAGCGCCCTGTTCGTAATCGCTTCTCGACGAAAGATACGAAGTGATTCCTTCATCCGCTTCGGACATTACCATGAAACGGATCGACTGTTCTATGTTCGCGTACATAGAAAGCGGGAGCATCGCTTCGATCATCATGACATACGAATCGGTATCTGCGTAGTCCTCGTTCCTGTACATATCGACATAACGTCCCATGTCGTCTCTGTTCTCTTCATCGGAACATATGCGTATCAACGATTCAATCAGTCTGCGGTCTCCCGGTCCGATCGATTCCAATTCGTGACATAATCCGGATGCTTCGCGGATCATTCCCGCTTCGAGATAAACATCAACCAATTCCAGAGATATTCCGAGATATCCTCCGCAGATTCTGCGGTATTCCTCTGCGGATTCTTCGTATTTTCCGGATTTGTACAGGAATCTTGCCATTGCAAGTATGTGATCGAAATCTCCCGATGCATATCCCGTCGTGGATTTCAGGGATGCAACGGCCTGTCTGTAACCGGATGCGAGAGATTCACGGTAAATGTTGCATAAATCTTCAATCGGATTTTCGCCGATTTCCACGCCGGGTTCGATGTTTCCGGTACGCCACATCGATTCTATTTCTTTTCTGAACGCCCACGTGCCGTCGAGTGTTATTCCTTCCAATTCCCCGTATACTTCGGTGAGACTGCTGTCCGCGAGATACGAAGATATGAAACAGTCTTCCGCGGACGAGGCATCGCCTGCCATTCTGTAGATTACGCCGCGGAGATACTCCCATTCGGCGATGTTGTTCCTTACGGGCATCGAATCGAGAATGTGTGCGGCATCTCCCAATTCGGACATACCTATCAGCAATTCCGCTGCTTTCATTCTCGAAACGCAGTCGGATGCCTTACGGTCTTTTACCAAAGATGTGATGAAATGTACTTTTTCATAAGGAAGGCTCATCCCGATATCCATTATTTTACAGATAATTCTCGGATCGGGGTCGTGACCGCTGTTATACATGGATCTGAGCAGACGGTCGAACTTTTCCCTCACACGTTCCGTATTCTTCGGACCGATCGATTCCTCGATTGCGGCCAGTTCCTTCCAGAGCCTTACATCGGCTTTGTCGGTGAATATCGGCACAGGGCTGCCCATATTCTACTGTAATCAATGTTCATATATTGGAGTTGCGAAAGCCGACGGCGTATGTCAAACAGTATGATTAAATACCCCTTCCCGATTATCCGAATTACTGCATCTGTGATCTAGGGGCTAGGATTCAAGCCTTCCAAGCTTGTTGCCCGGGTTCGATTCCCGGCGGATGCACCATTTCTTTCTCATTACTTCCTTTAGCTTATGCGTTAAAACTTCGGCAACGGATATATCGTCATTCTGTATCCCTGTATTCATGATAATCAGGACCGTTGCTATCGACGAAGCAGCCTGCAACGGCTGCGGACTGTGCGTAAAGGCCTGTCACGAAGGCGCACTCAAACTTATTGACGGAAAAGCGAAACTTGTCAACGAATCACTCTGCGACGGAATGGGAGACTGTCTTCCCGCGTGTCCGCAGAATGCGATTAAATTCGTTGAAAAAGATGTTATTCCGAATCTGATGGCTGCACCCACGTTCCAATGGCCCATCAAACTCGCATTGGTTTCTCCGGCTATGCCCGGCCTCAAAGGTACTTTGGTCATAGCTTCCGACTGTACGGGATTTGTTAAAGATAACATCAAAAAGGAACTGATCGGAAAGAAACCTATGATGATCTGCTGTCCGAAACTCGAGGACAGGTCGAGATTCGAGAAATTAAAGGAAATTTTTACAAACGCTCCTATCGATAACGTTGAGATTCTGAGAATCGACATCCCATGCTGCAGTATGCTTACCAGGATTGTAAAGGACGCAGTAACAGCATCCGGAAAGGATATCGGAATCAGGGAAATTATCGTTGGAAGGGACGGAAGACTCCTCTGATTGAACCTCGCTACGAAATTCGTAGCGTTAAAAACAGGCCCGTTTACCTTATGTTAACGGGTTTTAACCCTCAAAACGTCCGTTTTCCGCCCCTCGGAAGTTATCGAAAAAATTTCCGAGGGATAACGGCGTTAATTTTCTACGAAAACCGTAGTATATTACTACGAATTCCATCAAAAATAACAAAAACTGCCAGATACCTTTAATAATCACATTTAAGTTTTACCTACCCATGGCAGAAGTAGAGAAGCGCGGGAGTTTCTCAGGCAAATTCGGTTTCGTCATGGCTGCGGCAGCCTCCGCCGTCGGACTCGGAAACCTATGGAGATTCCCGTACCTTACATCTCACTACGGAGGAGGAATCTTCGTCCTCGTCTACGTCATCTTGGCTGTCACCTTCGGATTCTCACTGATGGTCGCCGAGATTGCATTGGGAAGAAGAACCGGAAAATCCTGTATCAGGGCCTTCGGAGATCTTTGTAAAAAATACAAATTACTCGGATATTTCATCGCAATTATCCCTGCGTTGATTGTTCCGTATTACTGTGTGATCGGAGGTTGGGTTACCAAATGGTTCGCAGAGAGTACCATCGGTCACCTCGACGTCCTCGCAGCTGACGGCGGTTCGTATTGGTGGAGTTACATCACAGGCGGACAGGGAGGCTTCGGCGACCCGTCCATTTGGTTCCTCGTCTTTGCGGGACTTACAATCCTCTGTGTCGCAGTCGGTGTCGACAAAGGTATTGAGAAACTCAGCAAGATTCTCATGCCCGCGCTTTTTGTCATGATGATCGGTATCACCGCATACGAAATGACGCTCCCCGGCATTTGGGACGGTATCGTCTACTACCTCAACCCCGATGTCAGTAAGCTCAGTGCAGGTACGTTCCTCGGTGCTATCAGTCAGATTTTCTACTCGATGTCATTGGCCATGGGTATCATGATCACGTACGGTTCGTACATGAGAAAAGATACCAGCATCGAAGGTTCCGCACGTAACATCAGTATTATCGACACGATCGTTGCAATCTTTGCAGGATTGATGATTATCCCTGCGGCATACGCCATCAGCCCCGACCTTGCGGGAAGCAAAGGAATGGGACTCATGTTCGTTTCACTCCCTCAGGTATTCGCAGGAATGCCAGGCGGAATGGGAAACATCATCGGACCGGTGTTCTACCTTCTGGTCATATTCGCTGCACTTACATCCGCAGTTTCGCTTCTCGAGACTGTTGTCTCTGTCTTCATCGACGGTACAGCTGTCAAGCGTAAAGTTTCAATCGTGATTTCCTCGGTGATCCTTTTGGCTCTCGGATTCGTTACCGTGTTCGGATTCGCGAACCCCGATATTTTCTCCCCTCTCGATCAGGGCGCGGGATGGCTCGGAATATTCGACTCACTCACCAACAACTTCATGATGCCTATCGCAGCCATTGCAACCTGTCTGTTTATCGGATATGTTGTGAAGGTCTCGTTTATCGACGAGGAATTGGCAATCAACGGGGAATTCAAATCGAAGAAACTGTTCGATATCATGATCAAGTATGTCTGCCCTATCTTCTTGGCAAGTATTCTTATCGTGGCAATCCTCGGACTGTTCGACATAACGATTTACGTTTGAAACCCTACCACAGCCGGCCTTTAAGGCCGGCCCATATCTTTATTTTCCGCAGTTGTTAGCCTATTCTTATGACAATGAGGAATATCTGCGGTATCGATGTCGACGTTCAGAAAAAAGACATCAAAAATCTCCACATCCGTGTGAAAGAAGGTCCGAGAGTTATCGTATCCGTACCGAAAAGATGTTCCGACGAAAGAATTGTCAGTCTCATCGAAAAGAAAAAAGACTGGATTCTCGCCGCTATGCAGCGTAACCATCTCTCGAAGACGGAACTTTCCGATAGTTGTGAAATTGAACTCATCGGAAGGAAATTCAATGTTCATATGACACACGGAAACAGAGAATCCGTGAAAATTATTGATAATGAAATATTCATCGTTTCATCCGACTCAGATGAGGATTTGCTTCTCCGCAAAGTACACCGTACAGTTCTCGAATCAATACTTCCCGGGATCTTCGGAAGACTTCAGTCGATTTCGGGATTGTCCTGTTCCTCATGGTATCTGAGATACATGACATCGAGATGGGGTACATGTAACACAAGAACCAAAAGAATCTGTCTGAGTACAAATCTTGCCAAAAGACCGATTGAGTGTATAGAATATGTGGTAATGCACGAACTCGTACACACTGTTGTTCCCAATCACGGTCAGAATTTCAAAATACTTCTGACGAACAATATGCCGGATTGGAAAGAAAGGAAGAAACTCCTCAATTCATAATTCCGTCTTGCCGACGGTCATAATGTATCCTTCATCGGTTTTCGTCACGGTGAACAGATAACCGTTCTGCTCGTATTTTATCGAGAAATCGTCGGAAGTCATCTTCTCCGCAAGAGCATTCATTATCTCATCCGCAAGAGCCGTCCTCTCATCGCTTTCGGGCATTCCGATGTACTCATCGATTCTGCTCATAAGGTCCGCATCAACGAAGAAAAGATCTCTCTGAAGGAAACATCCCACAATTTTGGCATCCCTGTCTTCCCATTTCGGAGTCATGCCTCTGAGAATGTATTTTCTGAACCATTCTTCGGCATACGACATCTCATCGGCGATGTCTTTCTTATGAACTGAAACAATCAGGAAGTTATCGTAATCGGGAACCCAATCCTTCGGACTGTCGTAATCTTCATCCTCAAGGAATCCGACTGCAAAGACAATCGTATCCAATCCCGACAGTTCCGCATAAAGAGAAGCCTGAAGCAGATATCCTTCCGGAATCTTTCCGTCTTCCCACGCATCCCTGTGCGATGATGTTTTGATCTCAAGAACGGCTCTTCTGCTTCCGTTGATACGGATGTAACCGTCGACCAATCCTCCGAAAACGGGTTCGGAACCGAAATGGTCGTAGTGACAGTCCCTCTTTTCCACGGGATCTTCTACCGTAATCCTGTCTCCGCCCCCGAGCTGCAGTTTCTCTCCCAGCAATTCCTGCCAATTGTCTCTCACATAGGAGCGGATAATCGGTTCTATAATGTCTCCCGCTTCGGTGTATTTTGTAGGCTCATACTCGGAATACATCCTTGAGATGAGACAGGCGGCCTTGAATTCGGACATGAAAGAATCTTTGCCGATAACCGCCAGAAATCTAGACCCCGTGATTTTTCCGTGTTTCTCCGGATTGAAACAGATGACGTGATTGTCTCTGTCGATCTTCCTCACAAGATTATTCTTCACGGTGGCCGACATGACTGACAGGATACTGACTGGAAATATATCGTTATCGAAAATATCCTCTGTCTCAGACAAAGTCGGTTATTCTGCGGTTGACACGGCTGCCGAGTTCAATTACTCTGTCTGTGTCTTTCAGAGAGTCGTTCAGCATCTCGGAATGTATGTCATATTTCACCAAAGAACGTTTTCTTCCGTCGGGATCGTTCGCATAGCAGTAGGTGCAGCAGTGCATACATGTGTCGTATGCTCCGATATCTATACTTTTTACACAGAGACAGCCGTCCCTGTAATGCGATAACCTCGGATCGAACGGAATACCGAGACTGTTCAGAAGTTTACCGTCGGTACATCCTCTTCTTGCTATTCCGTATTTTTCTGCGGAAAAACAGCATGAAGACATTTCGATGTTGTCTCTTACCGATATTTCATGAACGGATTTCATGAAGGCATCTTTTTCACAATCGGATACGGGACGTAATCCTCTGACGTGGATTATTTTATCATAAATACTCAGAAACGAGAAAATGCACCTGTCCGTGTGTCCTTTCAGTCTGTCCGAGATATAATCGAATGATTTTCTGTGGAAATCAATGTCGTATTCATCGTTGAATATCACGGGATCGTATCTCCACATCACATGTCCTTTACCCAGAATATCTGAAATGCGGATGAATGAATCTATGACATCGTCTGTATCGGGAACATTCGGTTCCGTATCGATTCCGTAAGGATTCACGGTTATCTGGAACAGTATTTCGTATGATTCACGTAACTCATCGAGATACTTCTCAATCGGCTTCGGATTCTTTGAAATCAGGGATAAACAATCCGCATTCTCCGGTTTCAGATCCACACGGTACACAACATCTTCCGCAACGGGATTTCTTACCATGACGTAACCGTTCCTGATTCTGTCTATGAACCATTCCGAATGAAACGCCGGTATGTCCGTCCTCCTGCTGGCACTTATTATCATGTTCCGGGACCCTCTTCCTTCGTCACGGATACGTACACAATGCTATTTGTCACATTCCCGTACTCAATATCATTTACGCGCGCGCATTTCTTTTTATAAGGATTGTTCTTACCGTCAGTTATGTCGCAGTATGATTCCGCAGCAATCGAGAAACGCTGGCAGGAGATGTGGAAAAATGAGAAGGTCTATCGCTTCGACCCCAAGTCCGATAAAGAGGTCTACAGCATCGACAACCCCCCGAGATACGCATCGGGAACCCTTCACCTCGGTCATGCGACCGGTTATTCGCTCATAGATTTCGCAGCCCGTTACAGAAGAATGAAAGGAATGAACGTTTTCTTCCCCCTCTGTTTCGATGTAAACGGAACTCCTATCGAAGTCAGGGTCGAGAAGAAATACCACATCACGAAACTCGACACTCCCAGAAAGAAATACAGAGAACTCTGCGAAGAGTTCGCAAACGAAAAAATCGGTCAGATGACCCATGAGTTCGAGATGCTCGGCGAATCCATGGATCCCAGCATTTACTATCAGACCGATGCACCCTATTACAGAAAGATTACGCAGTTATCCTTCGTGGAACTCTTCAACAGGGGCCTTGTTTACAAAGGAAACTATCCTGTCAACTGGTGTCCCGGATGTATGACCGCTCTCGCAGATGCGGAAGTCGAATACAAGGACAACGTCAACAAACTCAATTACATCAAATTCATGATTGCCGACGGCGGCAAGGATGATTACGTCCTGATTGCGACGACAAGGCCGGAACTCCTCTGCACATGCAAAGCCGTGGCTGTACACCCCGATGACAAGGAGAAACAGCACCTCATCGGAAAGGAACTGATTACACCTCTCTTCGGAAGGCACGTTAAGGTTATCTCGGACCCGAAGGTCAAGATGGAGTACGGAACAGGAAACGTCATGATCTGTACCATCGGTGACAAAGACGATTTGGAATGGGTTATGAAATACCACTTCGAACTCGAGAAAGGTATCGACGAATCGGGAAGGATGACCGAACTCGCAGGCAAGTATGCGGGAATGACCGTGCAGGAAGCACGTGAGGCATCCATCAACGATCTGAAAGAACAGGGAATTCTTGTCAAACAGGAAGACAACCCTCAGCAGGTTTCCATCTGCTGGAGATGTCACTCCCCCATAGAGTATCTTCAGGTACCTCAGTGGTTCCTCAAAACATTGGAATTCAGGGACGAAGTTCTCAAGAGAGCGGACGAAATCAACTGGTATCCCGAATTCATGAAAATCAGGCTCAAAGATTGGGCAAATTCTCTTCAGTGGGATTGGGTCCTCGGAAGACAGCGTATCTTCGCGACACCTGTCCCGATTTGGGAATGTAAGAAATGCGGACATGCAGTGTGCGCAACGAAAGAAATGTGCTACTGCGACCCTACCGAGGATAAAGCACCTGTCGACAAATGTCCCGAGTGCGGATGCACAGAGTTCGTCGGATGCACGGATGTCTTCGACACATGGATGGATTCTTCGGGATCTGCGTTATACAACACATTCTGGGGAAGAGACGAGGAACTTCACAAGAAGCTCTACCCCATGTCGATGAGACCTCAGTCGCACGATATTATCAGGACCTGGGCTTTCTACACAATCCTGAGAAGCCATCAGATCAAGGGAGAGATACCCTGGAAAGACATCATGATCCACGGATTCATCATGGCTCCCGACGGTACCCCCATGCACACTTCGATCGGTAACGTTATCGATCCGATACCTATTCTGGAACAATACGGTGCGGATGCGCTCAGGTACTACGCAGCGACATGTTCGCTCGGTATCGACCACGCATTCAGGGAGAAAGATGTTGTCAGAGGAAGAAAACTCTGTAACAAGGTTTTCAACATCGGACAGTTCATCAGCAGATTCCTCGATAAGAAGCCTGCAGAGTGCAAAGATCTGAGACCTTCCGACAAATGGATTATCAGCAGATATTCCAGGACGGTCAAATCCGTTACGGAATATCTTGACAGCTACACCTTCGACAAAGCAATGAGGGACATTGAGAACTTCATTTGGCACGAGTTCGCAGACCACTACGTTGAAATGGTCAAGACAAGGAACGACGAGGCAGTGAAATACACACTGTACAACGTCTTCCTCGGAGCAGTCAAACTCCTCGCACCCTTCATGCCCCACGTCACCGAGGACGTCTATCAGGAACACTTCCTGAAATTCGAGGGTGTAAAGAGTATCCACCTCGCACAGTGGCCCGAACCCATTATGATCGACGAAGACGCCGAAAAAGTCGGAGAATCACTCAAAGATGTGATTGCATCCATCCGCGGATGGAAATCCGATAAGAAGATTGCATTGAACGCAGAACTTCAGCTTGTTCAGCTTATCGGCGGAGCCGCGAAGATTCTCGAACCTGCAAAAGCAGACATTATGGAGACTGTTAAGGCCAAAGAACTTCAGTTTGTCGAGAAAGCGGATCTGACTGAAGAATACACAGCGGTCAAACCCGTGCACTCCAAACTCGGACCCGCATTCAAAGCGGATGCGAAAGCATTGGTTGCAGAGATTGCAAAACTCAACCCGATGAAAGCCGCAGAGGATCTCTCGAAAGGACCTATCGCATTCGACGTAAACGGAAAGAACATCGAACTCTCCTCCGAGTACTTCGAATTCGAGAAGAAACTCATGCTCAACGGAAAAGCCGTGGATACGCTTCAGATCGGAGATATCCTCGTCGTTATCGAGCAGTGAAACCGGAAGGGCGTAAGCCCTTCTTCTTTTTTCATTTACTTTTAATGTTCCGGTATACCGAAAAATTCCGTAAGAAAAATCCTTCCGGAGATACGTATCGTATATCTCCGAAAAGATATCGTATGAAGATGTTTACTTCTGAAGTACTTTGACCGTGATGTACTTACCTTTGTGCTTGCACTTGGTAAGATCTTTGG
>CAVFUJ010000036.1:10773-11689 GCA_963625795.1 Anaerovoracaceae bacterium | reverse complement strand
GGGGTTCTGTATACAGTCAAATCGATGATAACATGAATTTGGATGAACTCCGCGGGAAAATCTGCGAAAAAGATTACGGAATAATCAGGCTAATCGCAGAACGTACCGAAATCGCCGGGGAAATCGGTAAAATCAAAGTACAGTCGGGTTTGGACATTCACAACAAAGCCGTTGAGGAAAAAGTCATCTCAAGATACATCTCCGAAGGCCAAAAGTACGGTTTAAACGAAGATGATATGAAATCTCTGGCTGAAATTATGATAAAAATCGCTGTCGGAGCCGAAGAAGAAATTCAGAAAAACACTGAATCAAAAAATATCTGAGAAGCCCCGGGATCGAAATCCCAAAGCTTCCCGGAAAACAATCCCGTGATAAACGGGAACGTAAACGGTTTTACTCTTTCATCGCACCGCAGGGACACTCGTCGACACATGCGAGACACTCTACGCATTTCGAGCTGTCGATCTCTGCGATATCTCCGATTTTGATTGCATCCACGGGGCATGCATCTGCGCATGCACCGCAGGCGGTACATTCCTCAGCATTCACTGTCGGCATTTTTACACCGAATGCAGGGAAGTATTCATCGGTTTTATTAGTAGCGATACCGATGACCGACGGGGGTCTGAGCTATGTACGGATACTTTTGGAACGGAGACCGTTTCGAAGAAGGATGTGTGACATTCGAGGACGGTAAAATCACCGATACCGAATGCTGCAGAATACCTTCGGGAGAAAAGATACATACATTCATTCCCGGGATCGTCGACGGACATACCCACACAGCCGATGCGGGATTGAGATTAACAAAAAAATATTCCCTGGAAGAGTTGGTCGCACCCCCGAACGGACTCAAACACAGATACCTCTCCGACACACCGAAAGATGTTCTCATAAACGATATGAGGAAATACAC
>CAVFUJ010000036.1:0-10763 GCA_963625795.1 Anaerovoracaceae bacterium | reverse complement strand
ATACACTGCAAAGCTGAAATCGAACGGCGTATCGAAGTTTATTGACTTCAGGGAAGGAGGTCTCGAAGGAGCGAAAATGCTCAGGGAAGCATCTCCCGATGCGGTTATTCTGGGACGTCCTGTTTCTCCCGAATTCGATATCAGCGAAATAAATGCAATATTGGATGTTGCGGACGGTATCGGAATATCGAGTGTCACCGACATGGATCATAATTACATCGATAAAATAGCGGATGCGGTTCACAGGAAAAATAAAATGCTGGCACTGCACGTTTCCGAAAGAATACGCGAAGATATCGATTACGTATTGTCTCTCAATCCGGACTTCGTCGTCCACATGGTTCAGGCAACAAAGGAAGACATGAAGAAGTGCGCCGATTCCGATGTACCTATCGTAGTATGTGCCTCATCCAACCAATATTTCGGCATGACACCGAACATAAAGACGATGATCGACGCAGGAGCATCCGTTTCCTTAGGCACGGATAACGCAATGCTCTGTCCTTCCGCCGACATTTTCAGTGAATTCGGCATATTTTGGAAGATACTTTCCGCCCAGGGCGGAACCGAAAATGATGCCTTTAAATGCCTTATCGCGCACGGAGGCAAGTTATTATATCGTCAGTTTCCGATAAAGATACAACCCGGAAATGACACGGAACCTGTCATCGTGCCGTCCTCACCCGACAGGATTCTTGACGGAACGGTGCTCCGCTGAAGCTTCCGGACCAATGGAGGAAAGAATATGACATTCAAAAATATCCTCGTCCCTACAGATGGGAGCGAATATACCAAAGCTGCCATCAACAACGCTGTTGAGATGGCAAAGAAATACAACGCGAAGATAACCGCGTTGTATGTAATCGATCAGACGGTTTTCGTCAACATGCCGCTCGACTCCGCAGTGATGAACACTTACACACTGCTGAAGAAAGAGGGAGAGAATGCTGTGGGCTATGTCTCGGACCTCTGTAAAAACAACGGTATCGAATTCGAAACGAGGATCGTCGAAGGTGCACCGGTCAAATGTATCGTGGATGCATCAAAAGACTTCGATATCATCGTAATGGGAACCCTCGGAAGGACGGGTTTCTCCAAATTAATGATGGGAAGCGTCGCGGAACGTGTCGTCAGGTACTCCGAATGCCCCGTATTGGTAGTAAGGTCAAAGGAAGGAGAGAAGAAATGAGAACGGTAGAGGAGATCATGGTAAAGGTACCCATAGTTGTAGAGGTACCCGGAAGCCGCAGCGATGCAATCAATGTGATGGTAAGAAACAATGTCACGGGTGCACCCGTCGTTCGTTCGAAAGACGGACAGCTCGTGGGCATCATTTCGAGAAAAGATGTCTTCAACAACATGGATGAGGAACAGCTCTCACTCATAATGAAGAAGAACATCATCACCGTCGGTCCCGAAACGACAATCGAGGAAGTTGCAAGAATCTTCGTTGAAAAGAGAATCCACAGGCTCCCTGTCGTAGAGGACGGCAAACTCATCGGCCTCGTGACGCCTACCGATCTCCTCGACGATGTCAGAAAACTCAAAACTTCGATGACTGCGGAGAATGTTATCAGTACGACATGCGTCACAACATACGAAGAGGATCCTTTATCGTACGTAGTGGCGGCGATGAGAGTCAGTAAAATCACATCGTTCCCCGTACTCGACGCACACGGAAAACTCGTAGGAATCATCACAGACCGTGATATGTTCCTCGATCAGAGTAAAGACGTCAACGCACTCAAGGAAATGGGTCTTGACGAGGCAAACCAACAGCTCGCAGGCTACCGCAACGTGCTTCCTCTGTTCTACATGGCAATGAACAAGGATATCTCCGAAGACCGCAAGGTCAAGGACTACATGATCAAGGAACCCACGACAGTCTTCAAGAAAACATCATTATCGGAAGTCGCGAAATTGATGAAACAATACAACTTCGGACAGATACCCGTACGCGGTAACAAGGACGAACTCCTTGGAATGATTTATGATGTGGATGTGCTTTCGGCACTCCTGAGATGATTATATGTCTGACAACGCCGCCGAGCTGATGGCCCTCTGCAAGCGCAGAGGATTCATCTATCCGTCATTCGAGGTATACGGAGGTGTCGCAGGGATGTACGACTACGGACCCCTGGGATGCATCCTCAAGAACAACATTGTGGAATCATGGAGACACATCTACAAAGGAAGAGAAGGATTCATCGAGATTGACAGTGAAACCGTCAATCCCCGTGACGTGTTCAAAGCGTCCGGTCACTTGGATAACTTCTCCGATTTGATCACGTACTGCAAAGAGTGCGACGCACCGTTCAGGGCGGACCACCTTGTGAAAGGATTTGTCGACAATCCCGATGTACTCTCTCCGAAACAGCTCGAAGAAGCATTCGTTAAGTTTAATGTGAAATGTCCCGAATGCGGCGGCGAACTCGGTCCCGTGGATGAGTTCAACCTTATGTTCAAGACATACATCGGACCCGGTTCCGCACGTGTCGGTTACATGAGGCCCGAAACCGCACAGGGTATTTTCGTTAACTATCCGAATCTTTACAGATACAACAGAGAGAAACTTCCTCTCGGTGTTATGCAAACGGGAAGGAGTTACAGGAACGAGATTGCACCCCGTCAGGGTATGATCCGTATGAGGGAATTCAACCAGATGGAGGTTGAATTATTTGTTGATCCCGAAGATAAAGATTGGAGCAGATTCTCCGAGATTGAAAACGAAGTTTTGGATCTTATTCCAAACACTACGCTCAAGCTCACCACCATGACCGTTAAAGAAGCTGTGGAGAAAGGAGTGATTGCAAACCGTGTCCTCGCTTACTTCGTGTACACAACGAAACAGTTACTTGTTTCCGTGGGAATCGATCCCAAGAGACTCAGATTCAGAGAGCACGAGAAAGACGAGATGGCCCACTATGCCGCAGACTGTTGGGATGCGGAAGTTTTACTTTCCTACGGTTGGACGGAGATTGTCGGTATCGCGGACAGAGGCTCATGGGATCTCACAAGGCATGCGCAGTTCTCCGGACAGGATATGACACACTTCAAGAAATTCGATGTTCCCAAGGAAATCGAGATTGACAAGATTAAAGCCAAAAACAAAGCCCTCGGACCCAGGTTCAAAGGACAGGCAAAGGATGTCGCAGCCGCAATCGAAGCATGCAAGCCCGAAGACGTGAAAGACGGAAAACTCACCGTTACCGTTAACGGAGAATCCATCGAATTGGACGGAGACTGCTTCGAAACAGTTCATGTCAAAGAGAAGATTTCAGGTGAGCGTGTTATTCCCCATGTTATCGAACCTTCGCACGGACTTGACAGAATATTCTATTCGGTCCTCGAACACGCGTATGAACACGACGAGAAGGAAGATTACACCGTACTTCACCTCGCACCCGCAGTCGCGCCTATCAAAGTGGGAGTATTCCCTCTTATGGAGAAAGACGGCCTCGACACCGTTGCGAAACAGATCTACGACGATGTTCACAGATCCGATGCGGAAGCATACTACGACGGATCCGGAACCATCGGAAAGAGATACGCAAGGATGGATGAGATCGGTACTCCCTGGTGTATTACCGTTGATTACGAATCCGTAGAAGACGGTGCAAACAAAGGAACGGTCACCATCAGAGACCGTGATTCGAAGGAACAGAAGCGTGTGAAGATCGAAGATATCAGAAAGATTATCGACGAACTCCTCGCCGGAAAGCCCTTCGCATCAATCTGATAAATAAACATTTGTACCGCAGACGTCGGTTTTTCCCGTACGTCTGCGGTTTTATTGTTTTTCCGATATTCCGTGAAGAATCTTTCACGCCGAATTTTATTCTTTTTGGCAATACTTATATCCAAACAACCCCGTCTTAATTCCGAGGTGTAAAAAGTGGGAGTTAAAGACCTACAGGATCTGAAAAAGATCGCAATGCTCAGATCGCAGATCGAAAGCAAAACGGTCGAAGATATAATGGACACCGAATACCCCAGCATCGGGCCTGATGAGAAGCTCAACAACGCCCTTATGCTGATGAAAGGCAGCGGATACCAAGACATCCCTGTCATTGATGACGGCGAATATATCGGAATGATAAGCTACGGCTCCGTTCTCAAGAAGAAGAGCATAGCACTCGATTCCAAGGTAAGGAACCTCATCAGCTCATCACCCGTCATTACGAAGGACATGGGCCTTACAAAGGTCGCTGAGATGATGATCCTCAACAACCTGAGACAGATTCCTGTCGTGAACACGAACAGGAAGAAGGTCATCGGATGTATCGGCAGGAAACAGATGATCGATCTTGTGATCGGCATCAAGGTCTTCAAGGACATTCAGGTGTTCGAAATCATGAACACTCCTGTCGAGAGCGTGAGAGACAATCAGCTCCTGGACGATGCTCTCGAAATCATGAGAGAATTGGATATCAGAACCGTTCCTGTCACAGACAGTAAAGGCGCGGTAACGGGAATCGTCGGAATGAAGGAAGTCCTCGAGAATAACTGGAAATCTACCAGCAAAACGGTGGGAGATATCTCCGGTAAGACGAAGAAGACGTCTACTACGATTGAATCGATCTGCATGTCTGCGGTAAAGACCGTGGAATGGAACGACGATATCGAAACTGCGGTGGAACTGATGTCCGACAACAGCATTTCAACCATCCCCGTACTTGACGAAGGAAAGATGGTGGGAATACTGACCCAGTACGATATAATCGAACTGATTTCCGCGTGCAGGGAGAGGCAGTATCTATTCATTCAGCTCAGCGGTTTGGATGACGAAGACAAGGCATACTCCGGAGCGATATACGACAGCATCAGGGACGAAGTACAGAAGATCAACAAGATTGTATCTCCCGAATCGCTGTCGGTAAACGTTGCGAAGTACAACGAAAAGGGCGACAAGAACAAGTACAGCATCACAGCAAGACTGATTGCCGACGGCCGTGCTTACAGTGCCAAACAGGTTGATTGGGATCTGATCAAGACCGTGGATGACCTCATGGGCAAGATTACCGCGATGGTTATCGACGAGAAAGACTCCGTCACCAGCCGCAGAAGAAAGAAGTAAACACCAACCGGAGAGGGATTTTCCCTCTCCGTCCTTTCCCTCATTTTATAATATCCGTTTAAGTATACTTCCGTAAATGTTCGACGTACAGAAGGAACTCAGTGAATCTTCGGAACAGAAGTATGCAAAGTTTGCAGCTTCGCTCATTCCCGGGAGGAATGATGTCTTAGGTGTCAGAATGCCGAAATTAAGGCAGTTGGCCAAGAGAATAGTTTCCGAAGGATGCTGGGAAGAATATGTCGGAACATGGGAACCGTACCACTTTGAAGATTACGTCCTGAGAGGATTCGTGATATCCTACGCAAAAATCGATATCGATACACGTTTGGAACAGTTTTCTGAATTTATTCCTTTAATCGACAATTGGTCCGTATGCGATTCGTTCTGCGGCACGTGGAAACCGAAAGGCGATGACAGAAAAAGAGTCTGGGACTTCATTCTTCCTTATCTCGAAACAGGCGAAGAATTCAAAATGCGTTACTCTGCGGTTATGATGCTGGTACATTTCGTAGATGAGGAACACGTCGATGAAATCATCAGATTATTAGACTCGCATCACCACGAAGGCTACTACTTCAAAATGGCTGCCGCATGGGCTCTTGCGGAATGTTTTGCGGTATTTCCCGATAAGACGTACGCATACATGTGCGGAGAGAATCATCTGGACAATGAGACTTTCAACATGCTCATCGGGAAGATCAGAGATTCATTCCGCGTATCGGATGAAATGAAAATCAAGACGAAAGCACTGAAGAGATAATCAGGCGACCAGTTTCTTAATCTCTTCAACGATAGCATCCGCATTCTCATTGCCGACACGTGCACCGTTTCTGAGATAGAACGACCATCCGCGCATCTCACAGTCTTTTCTGTAGATTTCATTCGTTACCGCGATAACTCTCTCTGCCGGGAGTACGGGCATGAGCATTGCGAACATATCCTTCGGAACACAGATGATAATCTTGTCAAAAGGCTGCACAAGAAGACGTATACTTCCTACGAAGTCTTTCTCTTCCTGAAGTTTCTCATAATCCGCTTTGCATGAAGGCACGAAGCTGTATTTCATCACAACATAGTTCGAAGGAATGAATCCGAATTTACCCGAAATGATACCGAACGATGTTCCCGTGATCTGAGACAGACGGTCGTAGAGGTTCTTCACTTCGGTACATCTTCCGCCGAACATGTCGTATGCACTGACGAATCCGTTACTGAGGAAAACGGTTGAATCGTTGGTGATAATCAATACCTTCTTGTCCGTACCGTTGACAGTATCCGGTCTGAGCAATCCGCTTGGACCTGCGACTCCCATCGTTCACACCCTCTTGCTTCCGAGACGGTATGCGATGTTACAGTTACCTTCGGCGGACACCATACACGGTCCGGAGGGACTCGTGGGTTTGCAGGCTCTTCCGAACATAGGACATTCCTCGGAACGGATGAGTCCTCTCAGAACTTCTCCGCATCTGCATCCTTTCGCTTCGGGTTCAACGTAAGGAGTAGTTTTAAGGATATCTTCGTGAACTTTGGTTGCATCGTAAGCCTCGTACTTCTTCTTGAGTGCCAGCGCACTCTTTTTGATAACGGGGAATCCTCTCCATGCTCTGTCGACAGGATCGAAAGTGTCTTCCATGAGCTTCATTGCCTTGGGGTTTCCTTCGGGTCTTACGAGTCTTGTGTATTCGTTTTCAACCTCGCATCTTCCCTCTTTCAACTGCTTACAGAGCATGTAAGTCGACATGAGAATATCCAGAGGCTCGAAACCTGCGACTACCTGAGGCATGTGGTATTTTTCCGCGAAGGGTTCGAACATCTTCGTCCCTGTAATAACTGCAACGTGCCCGGGATCGATCAATCCCTGAACTTTTGTCTCACCCATATCGAAAATAGCTTCCAGAATCGGAGGACAGATCCTGTGACAGCTGTAAATACTGAAATTATCGGGAAGTTCTTTCTGAAGAGGAACGCAGGTGGAAGGTGCCGTTGTTTCGAAACCGACTGCGACAAACACCAAAGGCTTCGTCTGCTCTTTGGCCATTCTTACCGCGTCTTCGATGGAATAAACGATTCTTACATCCGCACCTTCGGATCTTGTATCGTTGAGTGTTCCGATTGTTGTGGGGACTCTCATCATATCTCCGAATGCGCAGATTGTTACGCCGTTCCTCGCCAATGTGATTGCATCGGCAATCTCACTGCTTGTTGTAACACAGACGGGACATCCGGGACCCTGACGGATTTCAACTCCGACATCGTTAAGCATTTCCTCGAGTCCGAAACGTACGATGGTGTCCTGATGGGTACCGCAGACGTGCATGAATGTGTAATCTACATTCATATCGCGTATCTTATCCAAGATTTTCTTTGCCGTTGCTTCATCCCTGTATCTGAACATCGTCCGCCTCCACTATTCTCAGATTTCTGACACTGCATGTCTGTCCCGCCGTGACTTTAACTCTGCCTCCGCATTCGGGGCATGAAAGAATCGGTATCGAGTGTCCGTCGTAATCGCTTTGGATGTTGTTGACGGGACCTTTGTAACCGCATTCCGTACATTCTACAGCCACTGCTTCCTTCTCGATGATTAACTTGGAACCTTCGAGTAACGTGTCCTTGGTGACTATCTCGTAGGCGAACTGCATCTGCTCTTCGCCGAGACTCGTCATGTCACCGATCACGAGCGTGACCTCTTCCACACTGCTCGCATTGTATCTCTCCAATTCCTTCAGAATCGCAGAGACGATATCCGACACGACAGACACTTCATGCATCGGGACGGACAACGGAATCGCCGTTAATAAGGTATCGTGCAGGAATCGCACATCGACCTGACAGAGCATTCGGAGCATCTGTGTTTGTTGGGAAGACAGACTTTCTGACCGTGGCGTACGATGTAGCGGTTGATGTCGTTCCATCTGTTTTCGGGTGTGATGCGCATAAGTTCAAACTCAGTTTCCGTAGGATCTTTGGTGTGAACCAATCCCATAAGATTGGAAATCCTGTGAACATGTGTATCGACACATACCGAAGGAATGTTCATTGCGTAGGATCTGACACATGCCGCAGTCTTTCTTCCAACCATCGGCAATTTGAGTAATTCGTCGGTGTCTTCGGGTACTTTGCCGTTGTATTCGTCACGCAGTATCTTACAGCATTTCACAATGGCTTCGCCTTTCTGTTTGGGAAATCCTGCGGGTTTGACTGCGTTGATTACTTTGTCTACATCGGCATCGGCGAGTTCGTCGATTGAGTTATATAATCTGAAAAGACTGTCGGATGCTTTTCTTGTGTTATCGTCACGGGTTCTCTGGGACAGTATTGTTGCTATCAATACGTGAAAGGAATCGGCAGGCCATTCGGGATTGAGTCCTTCGGACGAACGTCCCGGATACGCACCGTCGCCGTATTCCTTTGAAAGCGTATCTAATATCCAACAGATGTCCTTTTCAGCCATCTCATCGCTCCTTCCGCCATGAATAAAGATCCTGTGACCAATACCGTTTCGCTGTTACGTGTTTTCATCGCTTCCGATATTGCATCTCCGACGTTCCGAACGAATGATACATTGGGAGTGTATTTCTTTACCGCATCGATGACAGTGTCCGGGGATGCCGCTCTTTCCGAATCGGGTACGGTTACGATAACTTTCGATGCAATCGCCGAAAGATTGTGTGCAATCGTTTCTATATCCTTGTCACCGAGAATTCCGAATACGACGGTGACCTTTCCGTAGAGTTTCTTTACGGTTTCAAACGATACTTTGCTTCCTTCAGCCGTGTGGGAAACATCGATAATCAGATTCTCTTCGGGGAACCACTGCAGTCTGCACGGCCAATATACTTTTTCGAGACCTCTGTGTATGTTTTCTTCCGTAATCTTATGATTGATGTGACGTACCGCTTCTATTGCGGATACTGCGTTACGTGCCTGATGCTCTCCGACCAATCCGACAGAGTACTTTTCGTTATTGTAAGAGATTACGGTGGAAGTCCTGTCTATCGATATTATTTCAACTGTGCCAGGTATTACAACTTCGGCACCGACATCTTCGGCGGTTTTTCCGATTACATCGACAGCCGGAGATTTGTTTACCGTGACAACAGGAACTCCTTTCTTGATTATTCCCGCCTTTTCGAAAGCTATCTTTTCAACAGTATCTCCGAGATATTCTCTGTGTTCGAGACTTATATTCGTGATAACGGAAACTTCGGGAGTGATGATGTTCGTCGCATCGAATCTTCCTCCCATTCCCACTTCTATTACCGCATAATCCGTTTTCACGTCTCTGAAGTAAAGAAACGCTATCGCCGTCGCAGCTTCGAAGAATGTGCACTGAATCCCTTCGGATTTCATGTCTTCGATGTGTTTTCTTACAGTTTTTACATAACCTTCCAAAACATCATCCGGGATTGATACTCCGTTAACTCTTATCCTTTCGTTGAATTCCAGAATATGCGGCGATGTGTACAGTCCCGTTTTCAGACCCGATTCTCTTAAGATTGATTCTATCATCGCAGACGTAGAACCTTTTCCGTCCGTACCTGCAATGTGAATTGTTTTGATATCGTTCTGAGGGTTTCCCAACCTGTTCATTAATTCCGAGGTTGTATCCAATCCGAGTCTGATACCGTGCATACCCAGGCCGTAGAACCAGGACATCATTTCATCCTTATTCATCGGACCAACCCGCTATCATCTGACTGACGGTGACTCCCTTCTTTTTTGCGATCTTTCTGAATAGGTTCATTGCGCCGGAACCGTACTGTGCGGCTTTCTTCTTCTTGGCGGCGACTTCGGGCTGACCTATTTCTTCCGCTACTTCTCTGAGACAGCGTTTCCTGACGTCTCCGGGCATGAGATCCTTCATGTCCATTCTGTTAACTACGTCGGTTACACGTGAATCCAAATAAGGATACAATACGGTCTTTCCGAAGTGTTTTCCTACGAGAGATTCATGTTTTAACGTTCTTGTAAGAAGGGAAGCCATGTCTGCGTCTCTCTGATCCCTGAATTCCTCTTCGGACAATCCGATGTACTTGGAGTATCCTGCGAATAATTCATCTGCGCCCTGTCCTCCGATTATGATTTCTTCGGGAACGTTTTTTGATACGTAGAACAAAGGAATCTCAAATGATAACGTAATAGGATTCACCGTACCGGTGATTTTTATCATTTCTTTGATGTTGTCTTCGAGATTTTCATCGGAAATGAGAATGTGACTCCAATCGATTCCCAGAATCTTGGACAGTCCCGAAGATTCGTTTACGTCGTATGCGTCTTGGACACCTGCAGTGTAGAGGTGGATGGATTTGGCGTAATCTTTGGCTATAGCGGCCACAATACCGCAGTCCAGCCCTCCCGAGAAAGCAACTGCGATATCCTTACCTTCAACCATTTCCCTTATGACTTCCGTCAAAGCCTTTCCGAGCTCCGAAGATGCATCCATAATCCGTCGTACGGAGGTATCGGATATACAACTATCCATCCGATTCACCGAAAGCACGGTAGAAATGTTTCCGATTAATCATTCTTCATCGAAGCCGATTATGACGGTCGATGCTTCTCTTCTCAGATCGAAATTGACGGAGTTTTTGAGAATCATATCCGATGTGGTACACGGGTGTGCCATCAGTGCGTTTCTGCATCCTTTTACGGGTTCCAAAATAGGTGTGGGAGTGGCGGGAAT
>CAVFUJ010000035.1:0-11964 GCA_963625795.1 Anaerovoracaceae bacterium | reverse complement strand
GTCATAGGGTATCTGAGCGCATCCAAAGAATACAGCAAGATTATCGGAAAACCCGACTATTGGAAAGGGTTCTGGGAGGATCCGGAAGTCAGGAATTATTACTTCTTGGGAAAAGACAACATTCCGTTCCACTCAATCATTTGGCCTTCGATTCTTATGGGATACGGCGGACTGAATCTCCCGTACGATATTCCCGCCAACGAATACCTTATGTTCAGAGGAGGAAAACTCTCCAAGAGCAGGGGCGGTGCAATCGATATTCCTTCTGTTCTGAAGCATTTCGATGCAGACGTTATCAGATATTACCTCTCTGCAGTAATGCCCGATACGCATGATTCGGAGTTCACATGGGTTGATTTCGAAACAAAAGTGAACAACGAATTGGCTTCTAATTTAGGTAACTACTGGCACAGAAGCCTCAGTTTCACATTCAAGAACTTCGGCACTGTTCCCGAAGGTAATGACGATGAGACAAAATTTGTCATCAAGCTGGTTGAAGACGCACTCAAAGAATACAAAGAATGTCTTGACGGATGTGACTTCAAGAAGGCTGTCAAAGTCATCATGAACCTTTCGAGCGAGGGTAACAAATACTTCGCAGATAAGGCTCCGTGGGCGTTAATCAAGACAGATAAGACTGCATGCGGTTACGTAATGAACGCAACACTCACTCTCACCAAAGCACTTGCACTGATGGTATGGCCTTTCATGCCCAAAGCAGCCGAGAGTGTCTGGAATTATCTGGGAATGAACGGTTCGATTGTAGATGCGGGATTGGAATCCGCGCTGACTCCGATCGAAGTCGGACTTCAGCTGAAAGAACCCGTCCCCGTGTTCAAGAAGATCGAAGTACCGAAGGAGTGGAAGGATATGCCTGAAACACCGAAGAAAGAGGAGAAGAAACCCGAGAAGAAAGTCGAAATCACCGGTCCGTTTGCCGACTTCAGGAAATTGGATATCCGTGTCGCACAGATCGTTTGGATCGACGACCACCCGGATGCAGACAAACTCTATCAGATGAAAGTCGACGTCGGAGAAGACGAACCGAGATCCATCGTAGCGGGACTCAAAGCGTACTACAGGAAGGAAGAGATGCTGAACAGGAAAGTTCTCTGCCTGAAGAACCTCAAACCGAGAAAACTCCGCGGAATCAAATCCGAAGGTATGCTTTTGGCAGCCGATGACGAGGATATCGGAGGTACAACCGTACTTCTCCTGAAACCCTCGCAGGATCTCCCCAACGGAACTCCCATGAATTCAGGATTGGAGAATTCCGAGTCAAAGATTGAGTACGAAGACTTCGCAAAAGTGAAGTTCAAAGTTTCCACAGTCAAAGACGGAAAGTTCAACATCGACGGAGGAGAGGACATCGTCTTACCGGAAGGTGCACCCTCACGTGTTACCGCTGTCGTTGATACAGACGGTTCGCTGAAGGTTCTCTCAGACGGTAAAAACTGTGTTGCAACCGTTGATAAGGAGATTACGGACGGGGCAAACGTAAGATGAAAGCCGATCTTCACATTCATTCCTGTCTTTCCGATGACGGGGAATCCACTATGCAGCAGATATTGGATGCCGCAAAGGAAGTCGGATTGGGATGTATCGCCGTTTCGGACCACAACGAATGGGGTGCGTACGGCGAACTGAAAGATAACGGTGAAATCATCGTAATTCCGGCCGAGGAGGTGTCCTCATCCGAAGGACACATCCTCGCCTACGGAATTTCCTCTAAAATCGAAAGCGGTCTTTCGATTATTGAAACGATTAATGCAATTCATGCCGCAGGAGGTATTGCAATTGCGGCACACCCTTACAGATGGGTTACGGGCATCGGTCCGAAGAATGTTACAGATGATTTCGACGGTGTCGAAGCATTCAACGCAAGATCCATGGCCGGTGCGAATTTCAAATGTACCAGATTGGCTAAAAAATTCGGTAAAATCATTACTGCCGGCAGCGATGCACACAGTCCGGGACACATCGGCGAAGCATACGTCGAATTCTCCGACGGATGTAAAACATGGCAGGATGTTCTAGAAGTTCTGAAAAGAGGCGAAGTAACAGTCGGCGGAAGGAGCCGTTCTCTGATCGGTACGTTAAGATACGCAATAAGAACGCTTTCCCATTGGACTCTGCGTGGGTTCAAAAGATTGTAATCTGTTTCAGAACCGGCTGAGGTGCAACACACACCTCAGCAGTCTTTGAGTTTACCCATGACATACGGGTGATCTTTGATGTTCTTCTCAATCTCTTCATCTGTGAGATCTTCAAGTCCTCCGTAAGGAGATACTTCCTTCGAGTCAGACTTCTTTTTGGATTTCCGGAACATAGTTCTGAAGAGTCGTTTCTGCTTTATAATAGAATCACTGGGGCCTGTTATCGGAAACAAATGCCGCCGATTAGAATACAATCGGGCATTTGACCTCTGTATCTGCAGTTAATACCGTATCCGAATTGCCGTAAATGTACCGATTTGACCGTTATGTACGAAAGAAATGCGGAGACATTGTGTAAAGTACAAATACCACTGTGCATTAGGCTTGTCCAGCACTGGTGTGCAACGGGCCCGTGGGGTAGCTTGGTATCCTTCTTGCTTGGGGTGTAAGTAACTCCAGTTCAAATCTGGACGGGCCCACCTTATTCCATTATTTCCGAACAGACGGCAGTCTTTATCCCGGATTTTTATCGATATCCGATGACAGATGGAATATACACCGACGCATTTACGGTGAAATATGGCATCGAAGGACACAATCAGAATGATCTCGGCACTTGCTGACGAGAGACGTCTGAAGATTTTCGAGATATTGGCTGACAGCGACAGGGACGACAGAAAACTTTCCGAAATGACGGGGTTGGATATCGATACCGTCAGAGAGCAGACACGTATCATGGAAGAAGCGGGATTGCTGACTGCATGTGAAGACGGAGACCGTTTCGACTACAATCTCGATGCCAAACAGGTCGCCGTACTGACAGGATTCTTCGAACTTATGCTGAACAAATGTTCTCCTCCTAAGTGCTGCTGATAATATGGCATCGATCAGAAACGATTTGGATGTACGCTGTCCCGAATGCGGGGGCAAAGTCGATTTGGACATTCTCGGTGAGAGGACCTGTATCAGATGCGGTAAAACGACTATGGACAGGGAAATCTGCGAGAACGGACACTATGTCTGTGATTCATGCAGAAGAAAAGAGGCGAACAGAAGAATCGCCGATTACTGTATGTCTTCGGATTCGAAAGATCCGATTGAGATAATTTCCGTTCTTATGAAAGATGATACAGTAAGAATGCACGATCAGGAACACCACACATTGGTTGCGTGTGCTCTTCTTACCGCATATAAAAATTCAGGCGGAGATATCGATTTGGATGCGTCGCTGAGAGATGCGCAGAAGAGAGGTTCATGGTTCCCCGGAGGTATCTGCGGATTATGCGGTACGTGCGGTGCGGCTGCTTCGTGCGGAATTTTCTATTCGATTGTTACGCATACAAGCCCTCACAGTGTCGGTTCGTGGAGCGACACCAACATGCTTGTATCGAAATGCATCGCGAAGATTGCATCTATTGACGGACCGAGATGCTGTAAGAGGAATTCTTTCCTTGTTACGTATGTCACAGTCGATTATGTGAAAGAAAAACTCGGAATCTCCATGGAACCTTCCGGGGATATCGTCTGCACATTCACGTCAAGAAACGACGAATGTGTGAAAGAAAGATGTCCCTTCTACAAAGGATGATTACATCGGAGCGAGGTTCTCGCTCCTGATGACATCATCATAGGATTTGTGTCCGAGAATTTCTTCGATTTTATCGGAACGTACTCCGCGGATTCTGCAGATTTCTTCGGAATTGTAGTCGGGAATACCTTTTGCGACTATTTTTCCGGAACATTCGATGTTAACAACATCTCCTCTTTCGAATCTGCCGACAACATCCTTTATTCCGACGGCAAGAAGACTTACGCCGCCTTCGCAGATTTTCTCGGCGGCTCCGCAGTCTACGACAAGCGTTCCTTTTGCGTAAGCCTCTCTGATCCAACGGTATTTCTTCTTTTCTTTCTCACCTGCGACGAATAATGTGCCTATGTCATCGCCTGAAACGGCTCTGATGATGGCATTCGGTTCTTTTCCGGAGGCTATAATCATATTGCATCCGGCTTCACCGCAGATATCCGCGGCTTTGAGTTTTGTTGTCATACCGCCGGTGCCCGTGCTTGAAAGAGTATCGCCTGCCATGTGCCTGACATCTTCTACGTTTTCTACAATGGGGACAATCTTCGCATCGGGATGAAGTGTGGGATTTTTGTTGTACAGTCCGTCGACATCCGAGAGAATTATCAGAAGGTCTGCGTCCATTTTACTGCAGACGTATGCGGACAATGTGTCATTATCACCGAAAACGGCATCGATTTCTCTGATACAGATGACATCGTTCTCGTTGATAATCGGAACCACATCGTATTCAAGCAGTGTCTGTATTGCATTCCTCAGGTTCAGGTATTTCTCACGGTCCGAATAGAAATCGTATGTCAGGAGAATCTGAGAAACCAAAATTCCGTATTTCTGGAAACTTTCGTTCCATTTCTGCATAAGAATCCCCTGTCCGACGGATGCCGCAGCCTGTCTGATGGGAACTTCTTTGGGTTTCGGCGTTGCCTTCATTGCGGCAAGACCCACGCCTATAGCACCGGAAGATACGATCAGTACTTTCTTTCCCTGATTCCTGAGTTCTTTTACCTGTTTAGCGACGGAATCCATGAATTCGGAGTAGACTTCGTTACCTCCGCCGGTAATCGATGATGTACCTATCTTTATGACAACTGTACCTATATCTCCGAGTATATCAGAACGGTTCAAAGTGTCAGCTCCTTGTCGATATCTCTGTGAGTGAATTTCTTTGCGTCTTTTCCGACGTAGTCCTTTACGACCTGACCGTTTCCGATGAGGACGTACTTGTAAATCATCAGTCCTTCCATGCCTACAGGCCCTCTTGAATGAATCTTGTTTGTGCTTATTCCCACTTCTGCACCTTTGCCGAATCTGTATCCGTCCGCGAATCTTGTGGAGGCGTTGACGAATACGTCTGCAGAGTCGACATATCTTACGAATTTTGCGATATTCTCTTTGTTCTGAGTCATTATCGCATCCGTGTGATGGGAACCGTGGCTGTTGATGAATGAGATTGCTTCTCCGATGCCGTTTACAACTTTCACTGAAATTGTAAGATCGCCGTATTCCGTGTCCCAGTCTTCGTCTTTTGCTCCGACGGAATGTTTCATCAGTTTCTCTGATTCTGAGTCTGCTCTTATTTCGACTCCGTTTTCTGAGAAGATTTCATCCATTTTCGGAAGATATTCTTCTGCGATTTCTCTGTCGACCAATACTGTTTCCACGGCATTGCATACGGCGGGATACTGTATTTTGGAGTCCAATGATACTTTCAGCGCCAAATCGATATCTGCGTATCTGTCCACGAAGATGTGACATATGCCTGCGGCGTGTCCGAGAACAGGAATTTTTGTATTTTCTTTGATGAATCTTACAAAATCGTTCGAACCTCTCGGAATGATGAGGTCGATGTACTTATCCATCCCGAGAATTGTGTTTACGTCTTCTCTCTTTTCCATGAGAACGAAAACACCTTCGGGAATTCCCGAAGAATAAGATGCTTTTGTGAGAATATCAAATAATATTCTGTTTGATGCGGATGCTTCGCGTCCGCCTTTGAATACAACTGCGTTACCGGATTTCAGACACAGAGACATAATCTGCGGTACGACATCCGGACGTGATTCGAATATTGTTCCTATTACGCCGATAGGACATGAAATCCGATACAACGTAAGGTTTTCATCAAGTTCTTTCGTTGAAAGTGTTTTTCCGATTGGATCGGGAAGAGAAATAACGTCTTTCAGGCCCGCAATCATATCGGAAATCTTTTGATTATCAATCTTCAGCCTTTTGAGCATCTGTTTTGATAAGTTTTCCTTTTCGGCGGATTTGACATCTTCCGCATTCGCGGAAAGAATCAGTTCTCTGTTCTTATCCAACGAATCGGCCATTGCCTCAAGCGCCCTGTTTCTGACTTCCGTTGAGGTTGCGGAGAGGATTATCGATGCATCCTTTGCTCTGATTACTTCCGATTCGATACTCATTGACGTTCACTGTCAGCCGGGTTAATGCGAATTCTTACTTATGAATGTCTTCATCGGCGGATGTCTTCGGAGGCATCCGAATTTCAGCACTCCGAAAAATCAAACGGGTAAAAATCATATAAATCCGAAATAAGGCACTATATTAACCCGTAGGGAGCCTTAATAAATCCCAGTCTTCGACAGGGGGTACATACGATTTTATATCAAGGGTCATTTCACGCTTTTATGGGTACAAACCAGTACTTCATTGGTCGTCAGAATGACTACGAGTCTTCTGCTAGAAGCTATCCCCGCAAATTCCCTCTTGCGGTGGCGAAGGCTAAGGGTGCGGTTATTGAAGATGTCGAAGGAAAACGTTACATCGATTTCCTTAACGGTGCGGGAACGCACGCTCTCGGACACAATGACGATGAGGTCAACAAAGCAATGATCGATCTCATCGATTCCGGAGCTTCCATGCATATGCTGGATATTCCTACGCCGGTCAGAGACAGGTTCGTCGAGGACCTTCTGACGATAATACCTAAGGAACTCGCCGAAAGGGCGAAGATTCAATTCTGTTCACCTTCAGGTACGGATGCCGTCGAAGCTGCAATCAAACTATGCAAAACGGCAACGGGAAGAGGCAACGTTATCGCATTTTCCGGAGGTTATCACGGCATGGGACACGGTTCCATGGCACTTACCGGAAACTGTCACGCGAAAGAAAAAGTTGCAAACATTATGCCCGGAGTGCAGTTCATGCCCTATCCGTACTCATACCGCTGTCCTATGGGACTCGGAGGAGAAGCGGGAACAAAAGCATGTATTGCATACCTCGAGCGTTTCCTGAAAGATCCCGAAAGCGGTGTAATAAAACCTGCAGCGGTTATTCTGGAGGCCATACAGGGTGAGGGCGGAGTCGTTCCCGCACCTGTCGAATTCTTACAGGCAGTCCGCAGGATTACGAAAGAACTCGGAATTCCCATGATCTGCGATGAAATTCAGTGCGGTTTGGGACGTTCCGGAAAGATATTTGCGTTCGAACACGCGGGAATCGTTCCCGATGTTATTCTTATTTCCAAAGCAATCGGCGGAGGTCAGCCTCTTGCATTGGTTGTTTACGATAAATCTTTGGATGTATGGGGTCCCGGCGCCCACGCAGGTACATTCCGCGGAAACCAGTTGGCATTCGCTGCGGGAGATGTCGTAATCAACAGGCTGAAAGAACCCGGATTCCTGGATGAGGTTACACGTAAAGGCGAGATCATAAGATCCCGTCTTCTGAAACTCAAAGACGAAGTTTCCATCATCGGAGATGTAAGAGGAAGAGGTCTGATGTTGGGTATTGAATTCATCAATCCCGACGGTCCGAAGGATTTCATGGGTGTACCCGAGCCGAGCGGTGAAGTTGCAATCAAAGTTCAGCACACCTGTTTCGAGAACGGTCTGATCATGGAGAAGGGCGGACGTAACGGTTCCGTCATGAGGTGTCTGTGCGCACTCACTATCACGGACGATGAAATCGACCGTGCGCTCACGATATTCGAGAACGCCGTAAAAGAGGTCGAGAAGGATGTCTGCGGATAATCCTCTTCTGCTTTCGGAAAATAAGGAGATCCGTGAGAGATTCTCCGAGATGATAGATGAGACTCTCAAAGCGGTATACGACTCATTTTCGGATGACAGTGCGTTCTCAGGTATCAATCCGTACGAACTGAGAGGGAAGATAGAATCATTGGGATTCCTTCCCGAACACGGAATCGGGTTTGAGAAGACTCTTGAAGAGATTAGAGAAGAAATTCTTCCCCATCTTCTTCGTACTTGGTCGACAAAGTATATGCCGCACCTTCATTCTCCCGTTCTGACGGAAACGATCTGTTCGGAACTGATTATTTCATGCTTCAACGACAGTATGGATAGCTGGGACCAGGGGCCTGCCGCCACTGAAGTAGAAGAAAGTATGATTCACGGACTGTGTGAATTGTACGGATTCCCCAAAGAAACCTCAGACGGTTGTTTTACGTCGGGAGGTTCTCAGTCGAATATTTCCGCAATAATTGCGGCACGCGATTGGTACTGCATGAAGAAATTCGGCTGGGATGTGAAGATGAACGGTCTTCCTCCGGAATATTCCAAATTACGTATCTATACGTCGGAAATTTCACACTTTTCGATGGATAAGGCAAGTCATATCCTCGGAATGGGATATGCCGCAGTAAGAAAGATTCCTGTGGATTCGAAATGCAGAATCGATGTGAAGGCTTTCGGAAAAATGCTTGAGGAAGATACAGAGAAAGGACTGTATCCTTTCTGTGCCGTAGCTACGTTCGGTACGACCGATTTCGGTTCGATTGACAATGCACGCGGAATGAGAGAACTCTGCGATAAGTACGGAATGCACCTTCATGCGGATGCCGCATACGGTTCCGGACTGATTATGAGTGAGAAGTATCGCAACAGAGTATCCGATATTTCAATCTGCGATTCGCTTACGGTCGATTTTCACAAGATGTTCCTGCTTCCGATTTCGTGTTCCGCAATTATCGTCAAAGATGCGAAACTTCTGGAGTGTTTCGAGCTTCACGCGGATTATCTCAACCGTGAAGAAGACGAGGAAGACGGATACATCAACCTCGTCGGTAAGTCTATGCAGACTACACGCCGTTTCGATGCTCTGAAGGTATTCACTGCATTCAAAGTAAGAGGAAGAGACGGATTTTCCGAGATTATCGATAACGCAGTCGATAATGCATCCTATCTTTACGGAAAAATCTCGAAAGATAAGGATTTCATTGCTCCTGTTGAGCCTGAAATGTCTTCGGTCGTGTTTGCTTTCGATGCAAACGACGATGTGAATAAGAAGATAAGACGTCAGCTTCTGAGTGAAGGAATCGTTATCGGACAGACCGTAAAAGACGGACGTGTGATGCTGAAGTTCACACTTCTCAATCCGAATCTCAGACCGTCGCATCTTGACGGAATCATCGAAAGGATAAGAGAAATCGGACATCAGCTGTCCTGATTTTTTCCAATCCGTAATTCATTGCAATATTACAATGAATTACGGATTAGGAATCCAGACTCTTCTCATCAAGTAAGAAATCAATTACATTGATTGTGAGCACACCGTTTTCATCGATCCACGGGGGTGTGCGGTCGGCGGTAACGATGATTTTTCTGAATGAATCATTGATTTTCAGGAACGGACGTAATTCCTGTGAACGTTTTTCCTCATCATAACAGCTGTAAGCCGATTGGATGTAATATCTTCTGTTGCCTTTATTGGCAACAAAATCGACTTCCAACTGTCTGTATCCTTCTTTGTCCCTCTGTCTTACAATGCCCACATCTACCGAGAAACCTCTGTTTCTCAGTTCGTTATAGATTATATTCTCAGTAATATGTGTAAATTCCAACTGTCTGAAATTCAGTCTTGCGTTACGGAGACCTACATCCGCAGAATAGTATTTCGACGGTGTTGCGAGATATTCTTTGCCTTTAATGTCAAATCTTTCACACTTTTCGAAGATGAAAGCATCTTCCAGCATCGACATGTATTTCGATACAGTTTCGTTGTCCGCATCCTTATATCCGTTTCCGATGAGATAATTGCAGGTTCTGTTGGGATTGGTTAGCGAACCGACGGATGAGAACAAAGAACACATTATTCTGTCCATCAGATCGGCATTTTTCAGTTTGTTACGTTCGACAACATCTCTGAGATA
Organism: Anaerovoracaceae bacterium; assembly: GCA_963625795.1. Classification (GTDB taxonomy): domain Archaea; phylum Thermoplasmatota; class Thermoplasmata; order Methanomassiliicoccales; family Methanomethylophilaceae; genus Methanarcanum. The sequence goes on along the minus strand of CAVFUJ010000035.1, from coordinate 2,096 downwards.
GACTTCCTTAATCAATCTCTGAAGATATTCTGTTTTCTGCTCATCGGTGTTTCTTTCGGTTAATGCAGGCATACCGCCGTATGTACTGTATTCATTCCATGCACTCTGTTTATCTCCGCCTCTGAATCCGTAAAATTCCGAGAAAGATAACGGACGTACGCGTATTTCGTCACCTCTGCCCCTGAATTCGGTTATCACATCGCTTGAAAGAAATTTGGAATTGCTGCCTGTGATGTAAACATCTGTGTTCTCAAAATGGTTAATTTCGCTGACAGTTTCTTCAAAATCCGGTACTAATTGGATTTCATCAAGGAAAATATAGTACTTTCCCGAGTGCATTTTGTCTTTAATGAATTCTATTAGTCTGTCGGGGTTGCGGAGTTTTCTGCTTTCTCTTAATTCAAGATCAACGGATATAATGTGTTCTTCATCGACACCCGTCGAAAGAAGATAGTCTCTGAAAAGATGAAAGAGGAGGTACGATTTGCCGCATCTTCTGATGCCGGTGATAATCTTGACTGAACTGTTATCTCTGCGGTCGATCAGTTTCCGGAGAAGTGCATCTCTTCTAATCATTACATCAATCCGTAATTTATTGTAATATTACAATGAATTACGAACATATAAAAGGCATAGTTCAATCCAGTGTATTATGTAAAAACAGCAAGTCTTTGACAGCCTGTTTATGTCAAATTGCCATTCGGAAAATTCCTGTAGATAGCTACTGCAATCAATGCGACAAATACGATTTGTTGATTACGAAGATACATTGCGGTGACGGTATTGCAGGTTAAATGTACACAACGGCCACATCGGATGTATTTCCCGATTCAGCCAATCCGACAGTATTCATATACTTCCCCGACAGATAAGAATTGGATTGGATGTATATGACAGGATGTTCGGATTCCTTCCGCTGTGAGCCCGTTGAAGTCGAGATCGATGAGGTTGATGCTACAAGGGGTGAATGCAAATGCCCGTTCTGCAGCGGTAAATTCAAAGTAATCGTCCGTGACAGCGGGTCTGCCGGAAATTCCGTTCACTGTAAGAGGTGCGGTTTCGATTGGATTGCCCGTAAAGGTACCCCTATGAAATGTCCGAGATGCGGTTCGTATTCATGGAACAAAGAAACAAGAAGGTGCACCTGCCGTATCTGCGGTCACGAATGGGTGCGGAGGAAAGACGGAAAGAATCCGTCAAGGTGTCCCAACTGTAATTCCAACCGCTGGAACGAACCTCCGAAAACCGTTGAGAAAAAGATTACTTCCGAAGATCCGAATGCCGTGAGGAACAGATGGATTGTCGAAAGATACGAAAACGGAGAAGGATGTCTTGCGATTGCGTCTGAATTGGGTATTCCTCTGATGAGAGTAATGAAAGTGATTACGGAAAAATTCTCACTGGATGTTATGCCGAGAATCTGATTATATCAGATCCAATGCAGCCGTGACAGCGGATATCATCGCGGTACGTTTTGTGTTTCCTCCTGCGACTATCAGCACGTCTCCTTCTTTCATCTTTGCTTTTTTATGAATTGTTTCTGAAAGTACAGAGTCGTTTTCATCGACATCCCAATCCGGGAGCATAATGAGTTTTTCATTCTTTTCAACCCATGTCGTACATCCTTCTCCGCCTGTTTTTATGACGATGTTTCTCTGATCGATTCCGTTGAATACTTTTTCCGAAGAATTGCTTATGATGACGCCGAACTGATGTTCACCCATTACGTATGCTCCGACTGAGATACCGACGGTTCTGATGCCCAACGCCTTCAGTATTTCCGAACCTCTCGGATTAATCGTGATTCCGGTCTGTTTGATACAGATTAATTTGAATTCTTTCAGTTTCTCAATAAGAGTTCTTACACTGCCTTCTCCGAGTCCGAGATATTCCGAGAGGTCTTTACGGCTTATACCGCCCGTTTTCGATACAATTTCAAGAAAAAGAAAAGCATCCGCATCTGTGAATCTGTACGGCGGACCCGATCTGTCGATATCCAACAGGAGTACCATATGTGATTGATTGACGGCTCATATGTTTTAATGATGTGTTTGCTGGATGGGTTTCCGTCGGATGTTATGTGAATTCAACCAACG
>CAVFUJ010000034.1:0-12043 GCA_963625795.1 Anaerovoracaceae bacterium | reverse complement strand
CCGGAATACGGTTCGGATGTGCGGGTCGACCTCACCGTATCGCCCTCCGAATCTGCCGATTCCGAACGCAGAAACAAAAAGGATGAAGAAAAACTGCAAACGGACCGGACATGATTATCATCTTCTTTCTTTGATTGTGAGTTGTGAGTGCCCGATTTTAAAGAGTTTAAGGGATGGTGTATACACTCTCAACCGCCGGGCACCCTTCCCCTTTCGGAGAGCGGCGGAAAGATGTCAAAATGACAGTAATTAACAGATTAACAGCATAATATTTATTTCACTTGATTGAAATGAATGAAATGTATGTAATGATTGAAATAACTGAAATCACTTTCATTACATATGGCGAACGGCAGGAAGGAAAGAGTTGTCATCGGATGTGTCACATTCGAGACCGTAAAAGTCGCAGACCCGGTGAAATACTACGATGCAACAAAAGTTCACCTGATACATTACATCAGAGACGACCTTGATGCTTCCAGGACAAGAGTATATCACGAATTCTACGACCGTGTCGTCGATATGATTTCCTCGGAACTTCCCAACGCCGAAATCACGGAACACAACGAAGTCGTGTCCGATTTCTCCGTGATGCTCCGTACCGTTTTGGGAATAATAGACAGCGAGAAGAAACGCGGAGAGTGTGACATCTACGTAAACATATCCGCAGGGACATCGGAATATGCCGCCGCAGCGACTATTGCATCCATGATGTCCGACAATGTCAAACCGTTCACCGTCGGCAGCAGTTCGTTCACAATATCCGGTGACGATGAGATCAGAAGAGTGTATTATGCGGGCGGCGTTCCTATGGGACTTACATCCGGAACACGTGAGCCGAAAATGCTTCCGTTTTATGCGATAGACAGACCTCCGGAACATCTTGTGAAGGGCCTCAGAGTGTTGGACGATGAAATAAACAAAGGAAACAGCACTTCAAGTACCAGGATTGCTCCGAAACTCATCGAATCCGGAATATGGATCAGAGATGAGAAAACGGATAAGAAAGGAGAGAAACAGTCCTTTGCCGTAAATTACCACCGTGATTTTATGACGAAATGGATAGAATTGGGGTGGGTGGAAAAGGATAAACTGCGCAGGAAGGACGTAATCACGGAAAAAGGAAGGAATGTGCTGAACACATTCTATTCCTGTCTTTGATATCTCACATCCATCCGTGTTTGGTGTAGACTCCCAGCACTTCCAACGCAGGCAGATTCAGCGACAGTGCCGTTTCGAAGAGCCCCATGCCTCTGCCGTGACAGTCGATTATTTTTTCTTCTCTTTCGACCGGAATGCTGTGTTCTTTGTTCTTCGTATGTGAAACCGCAACGGGTTCCTTATCCCAAAGCAGACTCTGACACCTGGGACATTTACGGGGTACCGCACCCTTCCTCGAAGTCCATGTGTGGGAACATCTCTTACAGACATATGTTCCGACTTCCGAATTCCAGTTTGTCGATCCGCAGTTAGGACACTTTTTCGGTTCGCTTTTCCTTAAATTCCAAGTGTATCCGCAGCGTTTGCAGCAGACATTCCTGCGTTCCGGCGGCTTTCCTTCGATATTGAAATCTCTGCCGCAATAAGGGCAGTGGCAGACTCTTTCCTGAGCGGCATGTGTGCTGTCGTATCTCTCCGAATTTCTGTCCGAATTCATCCTGCAAAAACCCCCCCCCCCGATACTGGGTATGTAAGTGGATTATACATCCAATATATTTACTTTTTAATTGTGTTTTTCATAAATCAGATATTTTCAAACGGTTACTCAAACTTAGTACGGTACTTCACCGACAGTATTCCCAAAATAATGAAGAAGACAATCATTCCGATTACGACGTATGCCATCGTGTTGTCCTTCTCATCCGCAAATCCTTCGTCGAGAATCTCAAGCGTACCGCCGACATCCCAACTTCCCGAAACATCGGATGACACGTAATACGTGACCGAATCCAATTCCACTCCTCTGAATGCGGATTCCATGTTGCCGGGCATTGAACAGTATGCCTCTATCTCCGCAATGTTCTGACAGTTTCCGAATGCCGAATCGCCTATCGTTTCCAGAGGTTCGCCCATTACAACACATTCGAGATACGACGGTTTTCCCGCACACTGAAACGCATTCGAACCTACCTCTTTCACATTCATGAGATCGATGTAAAGAATTCCGGAACAGTTGTAGAACGCACTGTTTCCTATCTTTGTGACATTTTCGGGAATTGTTATCGACGATAACGAAGAACACTGTGCGAAACAGCTCTCCGGGATCTCCGTAATTCCGTTTCCGAGAGTGACATTCACCAGCGAAGAACATCCGTAAAATGCGTTGGATCCGATGTATTTCACGCTGTCCGGAACGATCAATCTTGAAAAAGATCTTGACGAACAGCCCGAAAACGCATCCGGACCTATGTAGAGTAAATCCTGAGGCAGTGTTACGGTCGAAAGAGAAGTGCATCCTTTGAAAGATTCATCCGAGATGTGTTCGACGGATTCCCATCCGTAGATGTTTTTCAGCGTGGAACCGCAGAACGCACGTGTCAGTATCTCCGTAACGGATGACGGGATTTCCACGGTTTCCAATGAATAGTCTCTGTAAAGAAGACCGTATGCACCGTATATCGATTCGTTATCCGAACGCATGAATGCCGCATCCCCCACATACACAACCTGACGGTCCCTGTTGTCTGCGGAGATGTATCTCGGAATGCTCACGTATGCCCCGGAAACGTATCTGTTAATCATCACGGAATCGTTGATTACGATGTAAGTGAACGAGAACGGATCCTTGTTATACGATCCTGTGTAGACGTATTCGTCGATAACCGCAGTGTCAGCCGAATCCCATCCCGATCTGTCCGAAATTCTGTATATTGTTATGAATGAGGGTACTGTTCCCTCGAATTCGGGACAGTCTCCCATGAAGTATACTGCGGTTACACCGCACATCCAATCGCTCCATCCGAAATAAGTGACGGTTTCGGGAATTACGATTGCGGATGCGGAAGATACATTGTTGAACGCTCCCGATTCGACTGCCGTGAGTATCTGTCTTCCGAATGCGGAAGGAACGAAGAGAATGCTATCTTCACAGTCGGCGGTCAGCGATTTCAGTACGGAGTGGTAACCTCCGTCTGTTTCCACGGTGTATTCTGCCTGACCGTAGGGGAAAACGACACGTTCTTTGACTTCGGCGGCACCTTCCGTGTCGGTACCGACTGCGAAATACTGTATTACTGAGGTTTCAAAGGTAACATACGAACCGCCGTAAGTCACCGTCAGCGGTATTGCCGAACCGCCGGGGGTTATTCTCCATGCCGCTTCATGCAGTCCTTCGGATAACGAAAGAGGAAGAGAAATCTTCACATTGCCGCTTAATTCGGTTACGGAACGTCCGTCTGCTTTGAGAACCGTGCTGTAGTATGCGGAATACTGCACTTTTTTGAGTGCCGAAGCGGTCTTCACACTGAACGGACCGTTACTCACGCTGAGAGATATCTTTTCGGAATTCTCCGCCGTCGATGATAACAGATCCGCAGAAACAATCAGCGAACCTCTCGGAACGGAGATTCTGAGAAGAGCGTCTTTTCCGAGTTTCTCACACAGCAATGCGATTGATTCGGAATCGATTTCGGCCGTTGTTCCGTTTCCGAATTGGGAAATATCGCATATTGTATACGCATCTCCGTCTTTCGCCAACTTAGATATTGTTTCTTCCGTATGTTTTACGGTGACTGTGTCGCCTGTTACATTTCCTTCCGAATCCCTTTCGGCATCGAAGATTCCCGGTATCAGTTTCAGATAAACGTCGGTATTTCCGATTATTCTGTGACTGACAGTATACTCTTCGGTCATCGCACTGTCGCGGTACATAAGAGCCGCCGCTTCGCCGCCGTAAAGATCCAATGCGGCATACGTTCCCAGCGATGTGTTGTATTCCGCAGTCGATGTTCCGACGGTTTTACCGTCAAGATAGTATGTGACCGTATACACCGCCAACGACGGTTCGTAGTATGCAAACACTGTTTTCGTATCTTTAACTGCGCTGAAATCGGCGGGACTGTTGCCGTTAGGCGTGATACTCCAGCATTTGAATCTGTAAGTGTATCCCACCGTAGGCTGTCTTTCGGGATCTTCCGGCATATCCGTTAACGATGTGTTATAACGCACAGTTTTCGTGCAGATCAGAGATCTGTCGTAATCGCAGAATCTTACTTCGCACGTTCTTTCGGATGCAGTGAATACCGGACAGACATCGACATCCGATGTTACCGAAGATAAATTCTGACTCCATCCGGAGAATGTATACACATAGTTCTCATCCTTCTCTTTCTCCGGAATTCCGTCATATGATGCGGAAGAACCCGCTTTGACATATTCCGTGTGTATACAGTTCGCCATACCTTCGGTGAAGTATCTGACTCTGTATGTTTCGTAAATATACGATGCGGTGAACACAGTATCCGAAGTTATCGGAGACGTTATGTCTCCCCAACCCGAAAATGTAGCTCCTTCTATTGTCTTCGCTTCCGGGATCAGCGAGAAATCCAACTGTTTTCCGTATTCGACTTCCTGTGCCGCCAATACGGTTCCGTCGGGCATTACGAACTTAACGGTGCAGTACACCGTATCGTCTGCATCCGAAGGAACGGCTGCCGATACAACCGTAATCATCAGCAGCAATACAATCAGAATCCGCACCGCTTTCATGGAATCACTCCGTTCCGAGGCTGCGTTTCGGGAGAACGTAGATTTCTCCTTCACGGTCCGTACCCACACAGGAATCTACGCCGTATACATCGCGGATGAGATCTTCGGTGATAATTTTCTTCGGATCTCCGATTGCGACGATTCTTCCTTTTTTCATGATGATACAGATATCACAGTATCTCGCCATCAGCGAAATATCATGTTCCGCAACGAGAATCGATATTCCGTTGTGTGCGAGATCTCTGAGATATTCCATGACTTCGAGTTTGTATTTCATATCAAGATGCGATGTAGGTTCGTCGACCAACATTATCTTCGGTTCCTGAACGTACGCTTTCGCGATGAGAACGCGCTGTTTCTCTCCTGAAGACAGCAATGAAACCTGTTTTCTCCTGTACTGATCGAGACCGAACGTTTTCAGTGCGTTTCTTACGGTTTTTTCATCCTCTTCGCTCTCCCACCAGACCTTGTTTACGAAGGGATATCTTCCGAGCATGACCATATCCATCACGGATATTCCGTACATCTGCGTCATTTCCGCAGGTACGTTCGCGACAATCTTCGCAACATCCGCGGGACGCATCGATGCAATGTCTTCGCCGTCAACCGCAATCTTTCCCGTCCACTTTGTATGCATTTTCGAGATGCATTTCATCATCGTCGATTTACCGCAGCCGTTCGGACCGATCAGACCTATGAGTTTGCCTTTGGGCATTGAGTATGTTATTCCGTGAAGAATCTCAATGTCATCAAAAGAAATCTTCAGATCCTCTATGTTCAGAATCTCATCTGTCATACTCGCGCCCCCTCTTTATGAGCATATATGCGAACACGGGAGTACCGATCAGTGCGGTAACGGCACCTACAGGCAATTCCAGAGGAGAAATCACGACACGCGCGATGATATCCGCAAAGAGCATCAGACACGCTCCCAAAACGATGGATGCGGGCATAATCAGCCTGTGATCGCTGCCGAGCATCATACGGCAGGCGTGAGGCACGATAAGTCCCACGAATCCTATGATTCCTGCGAATGCGACACATACCGATGTAAGAACCGAAGCTATCACCATCATAATCGCTTTGAATTTCCTTACGTTCATTCCCAGCTGTCTTGCCTGATCTTCTCCCGACATGAACAGATTGAATTCACGTGCCCACAGCATCGAAATCAGAGATATTCCCAAAGCGGGAACGAGAACAAGGAATGCGTTTTCCCATGAAATGTTACCTAAAGAACCGTACAGCCACCACATGATGTTCGTGATGTTGTCTTTATTCAGAGAAAGGAACACCGTCTGCAGTGATGAGAACGCAAATCCCACAATCACTCCTCCCAGGATGTAATTGGTTGCGGAACCTCCCGCCGCCTCCGCAACAAACAATGTAATTGCGAATGCCGCAAGACCTCCGATAATCGCTCCCAGGGGAATAATGTAAGAACTGTATCCCGACATAACCGGAATTGCGGATATCGCCGTCGACATGGCAACGGCGATACAGCCCGCTCCCGAGGATACTCCCGTTATGTACGGATCAACGAGAGGATTCCTGATCAATGCCTGAAACATACATCCTGCAATAGCGAGTCCCGCCCCCACACCGATTCCCGCGATTATTCTCGGCAATCTTGACGAGAACACATAGAGTTCCTCTGTCGTGAGATCGGATCCGCCTTTGGAAATTGCTGAAATCAATGCCCTGAATGCTTCGTCGATCGGTATCACACCGCCCGATGAAATCGATATCGAAATGAGGAACATCACCGCGATAAAGAACAATCCCGTAACGAGAATAATTCTGAAACGCTTCCTCTTGATACCCATCTCGCTTCTGCCGTCGTCAGACGGGACCATGCTGTCGTTCATCGCTTTGAACCCTCTGACGAATGTTTTCATAAGTCCCTTCAGACGACCGCTGTCTCCGTCCATCCTATGTCCTCCTGTATAATACGACGGCAGTCAGTGATACAAGGGCAGTCACTCCCGCGAGTGCCAGCCACGACCAGTGTGCCAGTCCCTGTGATTCGTAATTGATCTGAGAACTGCGTTCTCTCTCGATTCCGGGTGTCTCCGATATGATGTAGACTGCACCGTAATCGTTGCCGACAATCACTTTCCCGTCGGCAACCGTGGGTGTGCACATACTGTATGCGGCTCCGCCGTACGGACTTACTTTCGCTTTCCATACAACGGTGCCCGTATCGGAATCCATGCACCAAACCCATCCTCCCAAAGATCCTTCGGATCCCGGGGAATAATCCATTCCGTAAATTCTCCCGTCGCAGTAGACAGTACCTCCGCCGCATACGGCCTCGGTATCCTGCACCCAACACAGACTGCAGTCGTCCACCCACAGGGAATAATATCCGCTGACGAGTTCTTTCTCGGCGCCTGTATCGTGGTCGGTAACTGTGTGCGTACCGCCTGTTGTGTATGAGATATAAACATAGAAACGGTCGCCGTAAACCGCCGGTTTGTTGCCGAGATAGTATTTTTTCCACACGGTACTTCCGTCGGAGATATCGATTAACGAAATACCTCCGGATCCTGCAGTCATACTTCCGTCGGTGAAACAGACTATCGCACGGTTCCCGGAACATACCGATATCGAAGTTACCGCTCCGACACTGTTTCCTGCGGAATCGGTCATTTTTATTGACCAAATCTTTTCTCCGGTCGCTGCATCGCAGCAAATGAGACTGCCCGCACAGTTTCCGTGAAGTACGACTTTTTTACCATCCGATTCGGTGATACACGGCGGATAGTAGTAGAAACATCCTCTTTCGTCATCATCGGGAATGTTTGTCCATAATTCCGTGAATCCGTTGTCCCTGTCAACGGAATAACATCTCATCACTCCGTCGGATGTTCCGAAATAAAGCGCACCGCTGTCGTATACTGCGTTGGTGGGTCCCGCACTTACATGTGTCCTGTCGGTAACAACAGAGGAATCGTTTCTGTATGTTGTGTATTCAGTGACCTTAAGTCTGCTGCATTTGTCCGGTTCCGACCCTTCGGGAACCAATTCCGCCAATGCTTCGCCTGTAAATCTGTCAAGACAGTATACATGCCAGTTACCGGAAAAGAGAATAATCATGTCTCCGACAATAACAGGTGTCACAATCTCGATGTTTCCGGAATTGGAATAACTCAGGGACCATGCAACCTCTCTGTTTACGGTGTCAAGACAGTATAACCATGCGAGACTGTCCATTCCCACACTGCCGTAAACACCCGATACTGTGTGGTATATCAAACCGTCCGCATACAGTATCGTACAGTCTACGGCTCCGGCGTATGTGTTGTACCATTCGAGAGGTTTCGCAACGGAATCCGGCCCGTATGATGTACTTACACCGTCTGAGGATGAATTTCCGCGGTATGACGACCATACCGTTTCGTAATCGGGGTTGGAAGCGGGAGCAATCGTATCCGACGGATAGTATCCCAATGCGAGATCCGACCCCATGTATTCCTTGTCGACGTTTCCGGGTTCGGTTTCCCACACAACTCCGTTCCATGAGTACAGTCTCCATCCGCATTCCTGTTTGGAGGATGAATCGTTTCCGATTGCTACGGAAGATATTCCGTTCACGGAATCGGTGACGGGACCTATTTCCGTGTCTGCGAATGTGTATGATATCCCATTCGCATCCAATGTCCGGGATATCGCATCTTCCACGGTGGATGCACCGTCGGGAATTACGTACCAATATGTGTTTCCGTTGCCGTAATCGACTAAGAGTTTGCTTTCGGATGTCTCCCCGTCGGAATAAACAGGTACAGCGGAAACGAGAAGAATCAGCAGTAAAACGGCTGTTATCAGTCTCTTTGCCATGATAACAACCCCTGTGCCTTGACGTATGTCAGATATCCGTTGTCGCCGTCGTTGTAGCTGTCGTTGTAATACTTCACGCCGATTCTGTCTGTAGGATCCGCTGCGGCGAAAGAATCGGGATCGATTATCTTCGCAACCAATTCCAACGCTTCCGGCAGTCTGGCTCCCGGCCTTGACAGTAAACTTGCTGCATCTCCCGAGAATACAAACACCTCTCCGTTTCTGAACGCGGGTGTCTGTTTCCACATATCGTTGACCTGCGAAATCAGCGAACGGTACTGTCTCTGTGTTTTGATCTCCGCCGTATCGTAAATGATAATGATTACATCGGGCTGTTCGTCGTAAACAGCCTCTTTATCGGCCATAAACCACCCTTCGGAATCGTCCGCAAATATATTCACCGCACCCAACGATTCCAGCATATTCGTGACGTATGTATTCGAACCCGGGGTGTACGGAGATTCGCTCACTCCCAATGAAACAAAAACTCTCTTGCCGGTAATCTCCGGTATCCTGCAGATGCTGTTGACCGCTTCTTTCACATCGTTGATGTATGAATTTCCGACCGTCGGATTTCCCAATGCCGATGCGCAGATCCACAGATTCTTCAGAAGACTGTCCATGTCCGCCGCGCTGTAAAGTACGACACAGTTCACTCCCGCTTTGCGGAGTTTGTCTGCCATTGTGACGTGTTCTCCCGTCCCTCCGTCGAGGAATACAATATCGGGCCTTTCCGCCACAATCAATTCGAAATTCGGGTCGGTATAACCTCCGACTATCCGTATTTCCCCGGAATTCTGTTTTCTTACCAGCGAATTCGGATAGTCGCTGTATCTGTCCGTACCGATTATACTGTCCAAACCTCCGACGGCTATCACCGTCTCGGTAACCGACGGTGACAGAGTAACAATCTTCAGAGGAGATCCGTCCCTGTTTTTACCGTCGGTTGCGTAGCTGTAGTACATGAAGCCCGCGGAATCCACCGCGGGCATCATTTCGCTGCCTGTACCCGTTCTCGCCCATGCGATGATTTTCTCGTTCGAAATATCGTAAGAATCCGGATTCTCCACTTCGGACCAATGCGTATCGGTACCGCTTCCGCGGAGAACGTACATTCCCCACTTTACGTTGAGAAGCTGAGGAACGTTGTTGACGGAATATACCGTTCCGTCTGCGTTGTATTCTATGCCGTATCCTTTCTCGGAACATACCTTCGAAAGAATGCCGGAACCTGTCATGCCGTCATCGAATTCGGTTTCGATCCATTCCGTGTTGTAATAGGCGTAATCTATCATCACACCCTGTTTCTCGTCCTGAGCATCCAATGTGAAACCTATGAAAGGAATCGATGCGACAACCATTATCGCGATAACCGCGGATGAAATCAGCTTGACGGTTCCGGCCATCAAGGTATCACTTCTTCCTGACGAACAGGAAAACCGCCCCTGCGCATACAACTGCGGCAATTACACCGATTGCGGCGTAAATCACCATACCGTTACCGTTACCCGAAGGAGTGTTCTCGACACCTATGACCCAGGATGAGAAATGATCCGTTGTGAACGTCATCTCTCCCTTCTCGGAATCGTATGAAGATCCTTCGACTTTTGTCAGTGTGTCGCCGTCGACGTACCATACGGAAATCTTTTCGGCATCTGTTCCCTCCGGAAGTCCGTATTTCACGGTAAGTGTGACAGTACCGGGGAGCCTGTGTATCTGAGTCTCACCGGAAATCATGTCGATGTTCACGGTATGTCCCGACGATACTTTCCCGCTGAATTTCTCCTCGGTTTCCGTATCTCCGGATACAAATCTGACTGTAATTCCGTCCGAAGCCGATTTATCGGACAGAATATCATTACCGAAAGTTACCAATCCGAATGACGACTGTAATTTTACGGTCAGTTTATCCGATGAGGAAAGAGAAGCAACATCTTCCTGACTTATGGTATAAGACACTCCGCCGAACGAACCGTCTCCCGCAGAAATCACAAGAGATGATTTTACATCCCCCACGGAATCCGATACCTCGGACATCTGTTTCAGAATCTCGGCTACAGCCGAAGAATCGATTGTAACGTCTGCGTGATTATCCGCAATCTTTGTTTCCGCAGTGACTGAAGTGACAGATTCCGTAACGCCGTCGGACCGTTTCACGACGGTATCCACTCCGTCCCTGGAAATCTCCATGTCTCCGTCGGTATTCACATACAGCACGGATGCCGTCTCGGATTCCTTACATACAGTGCACGTATGCTCCTTGGTACCGAGTACAGACGGTGTCGCTTCCTCAGTAACAACCCAATCGGACCATGTGTGTCCCGTTGCGGGAATAATTTCCTCTTTCTTCTCTTTGCATTCGGCGCAGGTGTATGTCTTCAGACCTGTTTCGGTACAGGTCGGTTCCTTCACCTTTCCGCTGTCCCATGAATGCCCCGATGCGGGAATAGATTCGGATTTCTGTTCGTTACATCTGTAACATGTGTACGTCTTCGAACCGTTTTCCGTACACGTCGGCTGTTTCGTTGTTCCGTTATTCCATGAGTGTCCCAACGCCGCAATAGATTCGGATTTCTGCACATTGCATCTGGTGCATGTGTATGTTACCGAACCTTTCTGAGTACATGTGGGTTGTTTTGTCGTTCCGCTGTCCCATGAATGTCCCAATGCCTGAGAAGTTTCGGTTTTTTTCTCACCGCATGTCTCGCAGACATAAACAGTACGTCCCGAAGACGTACAGGTTGCCGATACCGTCGATTCGGTTTTCCATGAATGCGTATGTGTCTTCGGTATGCTTTCGAATACGGGCGTTACGTCGGTATCCGCCGTGACACATGACAGATCGGAACTCCATCCTGTGAATCTGTATGTGTATTCATCCGTTTCCGCTTTGGTCGGAACCGTGCTGTATGCTGCAGACGAACCCGAAACGATTTTTTCGGTGTACAGAAGAATCTTCTTTGCATCGTCGTAATAATAGCGTATCGTTACCGTTTCGGATGACGATCCGAACTGTGCGGTGAATACGGTATCCTCGGTTATCGCGTTACTGATATTTCCCCAACCGAGAAGTGTCTTACCTTCGGGAACCGTGATTTTCGGTATTTCCGATTCTTTCAGTATCGTTCCGTATTTGACTTCGGTCTCCTTAACAACCTCTCCGTCGACTACGAATTTTACTGCATTGTAGTTTTTAATGCATTTTATCTCATCGGTATAGGGATTCGGTTCCGCACCCCCCTTGTCGATAATGTAGCCGTCGCCGTACGGATCCGGAGTGGAAATCAGATAGATGCATTCCATGTATTTGTACACAGCCGGATCATAATATCCCAGTGTCCATTCGTTGTAATCCCATTCGCCGTCAACCCAGGTCCATTGGCTCCAGTAGGCCCATACGCCGTCTCCGACGAGTTCGTCGCCGAGACCGAACATTCTGACAATCCAACACTGAAGGTCGTTTCCGTTGGAATCGGTACCGGTCTTGAGTATAATA
>CAVFUJ010000033.1:0-12167 GCA_963625795.1 Anaerovoracaceae bacterium | reverse complement strand
ATCGCTGCCCAATGCCATTCTGCATGCGTGGGGTATAACCAATCCCACAAATCCGATAATTCCGCAGAATGCGACACATATTGCGGTAAGAACGGATGCGACAATCATCATACAGCGTTTGAACATTTTTACGTTCAGACCCAACTGCTTCGCCTGTTCTTCACCCATCATGAAAAGATTGAATTCCCTGGCCCAGAACATCGAAACAAGAGAAACACCCATTGCGGGAATGAAAACCAGCCATGCGTTTTCCCATGTTATGTTCGCAAAGGAACCGAACAGCCACCACATCGCATTTGTAAGATTGTCTTTCGCCATAGACAGGAAAATCGTCTGGAATGACGAGAATGCAAATCCTACGATTACTCCCGCCAAAATGTAATTGGTTGCGGAACCTCCGGAGCCTTCCGCTACCAACATTGTTATTCCGAATGCAATCAAACCTCCGACTATAGCCGCAACAGGGATGAGGTACAGCGAAGATCCCGCAAGGAACGGCAACGACCATCCCAATGCAACCGCTGCGATTGCAAGACAACCCGCACCTGAAGAAACACCTGTGATGTAAGGATCGACGAGAGGATTACGGATAAGTGCCTGATACATACATCCCGCTATGGAAAGACCCGCGCCTACGGCGATTGCGGCGATTGTTCTCGGTAATCTCGACTGATAGATGTAGAGTTCGACAGTATTCATCTTATAACGATCGGGATCGGATGCAATCTGTTCCGGGGTTGCGAAAGATTTCCCTATTGCGGAGAATAACGAAGATATCGCTTCGCTTACGGGAATGACACCTCCGGATGAGACGGAAATCGAAATCAGAAATGCTACGAAAGACATCACGGTACCGAAAATCACGATTACTGCGAATCTCCGCTTTTTCCTGTCGATTTCACTGTCATCGGCATCTTTCATGTCCTTTTCCATGCCTTTCAGGCCTCTGGAAATCCATCCCCTGTATTTTTCATTCAAACTGTCAATCCTCCGGAAAAAGTTCAATAGAATTTTATCAAAGCGATAACGCACGCTATTACAACAGCCGCAAGTACAATCCACGACCAATGGAACAGCCCGTTACCGAGTGTTATCTCGCCGTCATCTCCGTATTCGGGACCGGCGGTGTTCGAAATGCAGTAAATCGCACCGTAGTCGTTACCTACGTAGATCTTTCCGTCGATTACGGTGGCGGAGACCATGGAATAGGAATCGTTTGCGTACGGCGTAAGGCGTATTCTCCAGATCTGAGAGCCGTCTTCTGCGGAATAGGCTGTTACGCCTCCTCCCGTGGGCCAGAATACTCCTGCGGAATAATCTACGGAATAAACGACTCCGTCGGCAAGAGTAAGTGCGGCCTTAATCCAACCGCATTCTTCACTTCTCCAGACAACTTTGCCGTCGTTATCGAATCTGTAGATTGCCGTGATACATTCGACGGAAGTACCGTCCGTCGATTCGAAAACAACCGAACCGGAACCCTGAACGAAAGCGATGAATCCGTTTTCTACGGATACGGGTCCGCCGAACATCGCTTCGGTCTTCCAATAATAATCCGTTCCGTCGGGACCCGTTCCCGTGAGTGCGTCGATACAGATTACGTACCCGTCCTGCGGAGACATGCCTCCGTCGGTACATTCGACGAGAAGTCTTCCGTTTGATAAAACGGTAATACCTGCGGCGGAACCCGGCGTACCTTTGTGAGGTATGTTATCGTCGCCGAGATTGATTACCCTCTTTACCCATACTTCCTTACCGGTTGAGGCATCCAAAGCGTAAACATATCCCTCATAACTGCCGATAAAGAGCATTCTCTTTCCGCCGATATCGGTTATGACGGGAGCATGGTAGTAGAAACATCCTTTCACGCCTGTGTATTTACCGTCGGTAACGGAATCGTCGGGATCGTAATCCCATAACAGAACGAATCCGTTTTCTCTGGTAACGGAATAGGCCATTACGTGTCCGTCAGCTGTTCCGAAATACAATGCACCGGAATCGTAAACAGGCGTTGTAGCTCCAGTGTAGAATGTACGCCCTTTCCAGACGATATCTCCGTCCGAATCGAGAGGGAAAGAAGCATTCAGAACAATTCTGTCAATAACGTCGCCGGTAAAACGGTCGAAACAGTAAACGTTCCAGTTGGTTGCGGTAACAATCAGCATATCTCCGACTATTGCGGGAGATGTTACCTCATACCCCTGGCCGTAGGTCATCATGAAACTCCATACTTCTTCGCCGGTGAAACGGTTGATACAGAAAACCCACGGGTTCTTATCGGAACCTGTCGCACCGTATTCCCCTCCCGTTGTGTGGTAAAGATAATCGCCTGCTGCTACGATCGAAGAATCGACGTATCCGCTCGTGTATGTGCGGTACCATTCGACGGGGGATTTTGCTTCCGTCGTACCGTATGAATCCGAAGAACCGGATGATGATGAATCGATACGGTGCATCGTCCATGCGTAACGTGACGAAGGTGTTACCGAAGGAATGATTGAAGAATCGGGATAGAATCCCCATGCGAAACTTCCTCCGCCGTAGTCGGAAACTGAAGATGCATTCCATGAATTATCTTTCCAGATGTAGAAAATCCATGAACATTCCTGAGAACCTACGCTGTGTGTACTCATTCCGTCGACAGACGCAGGTTTATCGCCGGAATAATTCAGTTCGAGACCCAAAGATTCCGCTGCAGTAACAGTAAGAGTTTTCACATCGCCTTCTGCCGTAATGTCATACCAATAGACGGTTCCGTTACCCAGATCGAAAAGAACTGCATCCGAAGCATCGTCTGCATCGGATGTATCGATTAAAGGAACTGCCGCTAACAGCAGCAGAACGGCTGCAACAGGAAGGAAATACTTCACAGTATCACCTCCCTCTGATACTTCAGATATTCACGGTAATCGTCCCCGATGTATTTGGGAATCAGATCCAGCACATCCCTGTCGGTAAAAGCATCGGGATTGAGTATTTTGCATAATAATTCCGTTGCTTCGGCCAATCTCGGTCCGGGACGTTGGAGTATATCCGCGGCTTCGCCGCAGAATACGTAGACTTCTCCGTTTTGGAAGGCAGGTGTGTTCTGCCATACGGGATCCAACGATGAGAGTAATTTTTCATAACTCTCATCGTCGGTTATGCTGTCTGTGGTGATAATAATCAGAATTCTGGGCTGTTTGGCGTAAATCTGTTCCTTAGAAACCATAAACCATCCCGAAGACTGGGAATCGAAGATGTTCCTCCCGCCTGCATTTGATATTATATCGGAAAGGAAGGTATGCGAACCGGACGTCCACGGAGACGGATCATATGAAAGCGAAGCGAACACTCTCTTATTGGTGTCTCCCGCAATACCCGAAACATCGTCGATTGTACTTCTGAGAGCGCGTATGACTTTGTTTGCATTCTCCGACAGCCCCAATGCGGAACCTGTAATCCAAATGTTATCGTAAACGGCGCCGATATCGACCGCATCGTAGAGAACTATGCAATTTACTCCCGATTTGCGGAGTTTGTCCGCAACCGTTACCTGCTGCCCTACACTTCCGTCACAGAATACAATGTCGGGATTGAGTTTGATAATCCATTCGAAATTGGGATCTGTATATCCTCCGGTTATTGCTATGGAGCCGTCTTCATGTCCTTCGGATATTTCAGAAGGATAATCGCTGTAAAGATCGGTGCCGATAATGTATTCCGAACCTCCGACGTAACAGACTGTCTCGGTGACAGACGGAGCCAATGTAACAATTCTCAGTTTTTCGGATGTTGTCATTGATTTTCCGTCGACTGCATAGCTGTAATATCCGAAACCCGAGTAATCAATACCCGGAATCAGAGCATCCGCACCTGAAGTACGGGCCCAGCAGATTACTCTGTGTTCCCCTGCATCCAATGTAAGAGGGTCGCTTTCCGTCCATCCGTTATCGCCGAGAATATACATTCCCCATGTAACACCAGTCAGATTGTACTGTTCGTTCACGGAATATACGGAACCGTCTCCGAGACGTGTAACCTCATACCCTTTAACTGAACAGGCCTTCTCAAGGACATCGTATCCGTTCATTCCGGATACAAGGGACATTTCGATCCATTCCACATCCCAATATCCGAAATCGAGTACCAACCCTTCCCTCTCATCCGCCGAGGATTCCGTGAGACCTACGAAAGGCAGCGATACAAACACCGTCAGAATAACGACGGCGGATGCAATCAGTTTGGTACGGACGGAACCCATCATGAGTGATTACCTCCTGCGGAACAGGAAGAATGCGGCACCTGCGATGACGACAACCGCAGCAACTGCGGCGGCGATGATTATTGTTGTATTACTGTCACCGCCGTTGTTATCGGAACCGATAAGATCCTCGGATGCAACGAAATACATCGAAAAATGATCGGTTTCGAATGTTACTGTACTGTTTTCGGTATCGTAACTGCAGTTGAGTTCCTCAAGACTGCCGTCTTCTTTGATGTGGTAGATTCTTATGCCTTCGGCATTCTCTCCGTCTTTGAGTGTATACTTCAAAGTAACCGTTGCTTTTCCGCCGAGATTATCCTTATTTTCACTGTTGATTGTGAAATCGAATACCTGCCTGTCACCGACAATTTCCTTCTGTACTTCCGTGAGACTGTTACTGTCGACGTTGGTAAATGTAAGAGTAAATCCTCCGCCGGAAATATTCTTTAAAACTTCTGAGGAAAGTGTTATGCTTCCGTTATCCGCAACAGTGAGAGTATAACCCTTACCGGATTCCGCAAGTTTGTTTTTCGCACCTGCATCGACGTAAACGCTTGCTGTGTTATCTGAAATTTCCACCTTATTTTCGGAAATGGAAGATGTATCTTCATCCGAATAGACTGCGACTGTACAATAGGCTTTCAGATTGCCGTCGACAGTTGATGCGGTGATTTTTACGGTTCCTGCCTTTACTGCAGTGACATTACCTTTGTCGTCGACTGTTGCGATACCGCTGTCACCGGAAGTCCAAACAACGGATTTATTGCCGGCATTCGCCGGCAATACGGTAACACTCAGAGAATGATATTCACCGACTTTCAGCGTACGGTTCCCGTTTTCAATGCTTACAGATTTGGGTGAAGGTGCCGTTATTGTTATCGTTACGGAATCTGTCTGTTTTCCGTCTGCGGATGATACCGTAACGGTGACCGTACCTGCGCTCTTACCTGTGAGAGTTCCGTCACTGCTTATGGTTGCAATATCAGAATCGGATACTTTCCAGGTAAGTTTCTTATCTGTAGCGTTCGACGGCGTGATTTCAGCAGTAAGTTTGACCGATGAATCGATTTCCGCAGAAGAAATACTTCCGGATATCTTCACAGACTGCACAGGTATTGCCGAAGATGTGACTGTTAACGTTACTGAATCGGTCTTTCCTCCGTCAACTGTCGTTGCCGTGACTGTAACGTTACCTTCTTTTTTCGCAACGAGTCTTCCTTCGCTGTCGATATATGCGATACCGCTGTCCGATACACTCCATATTACAGATTTATTATCGGCGTCGGACGGAGAAACAGTTGCGGTAAGCTGAACTATCTCGCCTGTACCGACAGTCTTCAGCGGAGACGAAACCGTGACACCGGTAACGGCTTTTCCCGAAGAGCCTGAGGAACTCTCCGTGAAGACCGCTTTGATCACGGTATCGCAGATTACCTGACTGTAATTTCCGTCCCATCCGGCGAATTTGTATGTTTTACCGCCGGATGCGGTTTTCGTTGCGGTCGAAGGTGCCGTTACCCCTTTGAAATATTCCGCTGTTTTTGTTGCGACTGTGTTACCGTCGCCGTCGACGAACGTGACTTTGCACCCGTTCTTTATCTGTTCGGTAGGTGTAGCGGGAGGTGTCTGTCCGTGTCCCCATGCCTCATCGCCTTCTTTTGTAATCTGCCTGACCAATGCGAAGTAATGTGTTACGGACGGATCGTAATGACCCATGGTTTCGCTGTACACCCATGAATTTGTTTTGCTGTCCCAGTAGAACTGACTCCAATATTTCCAATCGATACCTGTGTAACCGGCACTTGTATCGCCCTCATCCGTAAGTCCGAAAAATGAATACAGCCATCCGATGTAATCTATATTGGTGACACCGTCCTTCACACCGTCACTCATATTCAGTTCGAGATTGTATTTATCACAGGCATCCCTGAATGCCTCCGCCATGTTGGAACCGGTGCCTGATATCCAGAATCCCGCTTTCCTCTGTTCCTCCGTCAATACAGAAACGACGTAGGAATTTGCATTGTAATCTTCGACGAATTTGATGAAGAAATATGCTGTCCCTGTAGGTTTGACAACAGGTTCGGAATAAACTGTTTTACTGTCTTTAATTGAACTTGTTGCGTATGAGATGTAATATGTGGTCCCGTTGCTGAGGTACGCGTCATCTTTACTGTTAAGCCTTGTGACAGTCCATCCTGCAGGGGGTCTCCATTGGTGAATAACCCATTCTTTGTTATTATCCCTGTCATTCGCCTTGCCGTCAATAGATTTTACAGTACCGTTTGCGTTAACAACAATCTCATGACCGTTGTTCTTCATCGTTTCCGTTATCAGTGTTTTCACACTGCTTCCGCTTCCGCTGTATGTGTACGTACCGCTTTCGGTACCGTCTCCGAACATGACAGTTGCATTGCAGACAGAAGCTCCGTCGCCGTCATCCGATGTGACGCACAATACGGCGGATGACAGCAGTATGGAGAGTACTGCCGTAAATAGAATTGATCTGAACCTCAGGGGAATCACCGATCCGTTTGCTGAAATTACGACATTTTTCGGGGTTATAAATGTGAACATAAATGGATGGATGTATGTGACAAATGTTATGTGACAGTCTACATGAAATAAAGAAAAGGAGTCATCCGTGTCCTGTTCGGACACGGATTTCTCCGTCAGTTAAGATGTTTGGGAACGGCCGTTCCCGGATGTTTCGATCAGTGACCGCGGAAGTTCATGACCATTGCAACGACACCCATTGCGATGAGAACGGCAAGAAGACCGACGACAATCTTCAGGAGCGTGTTAAGCTCGTTGATACCGTCCGCATTGCTGTCAGAGACTTCCGAGACAAGGGACTTCTCGCTTACGACGAAGTATGAGAAATGATCTGTAACGAAAGTAACATTGCCGTTACTGTAGCTGCAGACCATCTCGGTGAGTGTACCGTTATCGTCAATGTGGTAGATCTTCACATCCGAACCGTTTGTACCTTTGAGAACATACGGCAGAGTGACTGCAACCTTACCTCCGAGCTGGTGGACGTCGGTCTTTCCGAGTGTTGCGGTAAGTGAGAAGACTGTTGAATCCTTCACTTTCTCTTTCACGGCGGATGTGAGGTTCTCGTCGGATACTTTCTCAATACCGAGCTTGAGATCCGATCCGTCGGAAGAGAGGTTGGCAATAACATCGGCCGTAACTTCCAACGTACCTGCGGATGTGTTGACAAGGAGCGAAGTATCGTTACCGTCCGCAATCTGCGTGAGCGATTCTGATGAGATATCTACACTCGAAGAGTCGGAAGACGTTCCCTTTCCGATATCTATAACGATAACAGGTTCGACATTTCCTCCTGCGGAATCCTTCACGACTGCAATCTGATCGAGTGCAGATGCAATATCGTCTTTGGAGATTGTGACAACCTCTTTACCGTCCTTAGTCTCGGTCTTGGCCTGGACTGTTGTTTTCACTTCGGATTCGACAACCTTTCCGTCGGCATCCTTCTTCACGGTTGCTTCCGTCTTAACGGCCTTGTTCTCCGATTCTGCGGAAACTTTCACTTCGGCACCCTTGGACTTGTCATCCTTGTCTTTGGTTTCCTCTGTGTTGACGGTGATTGTGCTGTCGCCCGATACCGTCTTTTCTTCCTTGGTTACTGTCTTGGTTCCGTCATCGTTGTCCTTCGTATCTTCCTTGATTACTTCCTTCTCCGAAACGGTTACGGTACAGACTGCACTCAGATTGCCGTAGGAAACCGTTACGGTTGCCGTACCGGCTTTGACACCGTTCACGTATCCTCCGGAAACAGTTACGATTGAAGAATCCGAAGTCTTCCAGACCAGGTTGGCTGCAATCGCTTCGTCGGGATATGTAATCGCTTTTAGTGTTGCGTTGGAACCGACTTCAAGTCTGAGTACTGTCATATCAAGAGATACCGAAGACACTGTTCCTTCAACGGTTACCGTACAGCTTGCGGTGTATGAACCGTCGGCTGTAATGACCGTGATAACCGCAGTACCCTTAGACAGTGCCTGTACGACACCGCCCGCAGTCACTGCGGCAACAGACGGGTTGCTTGAAGACCATGTGACCTTCCTGTTTTCCGCATCTGCAGGTGCTGCCGTCGCAGTCAGAGTGAATGTGTCTCCGACTTTCACAGTCTTGGATGCCGCACTGATTGTGACTGATGTTACCTTCTTCACAGACACTGTAACCGTACAGGTTGCTTTCGCGTTGCTGTTGTCTTCCGCAGTTGCCGTAATGAGTACGACACCTTCGGAGATTGCGGTTATCTTTCCGTTTGAATCCACGGTGGCGATCTTGGGATCGCTGCTTGACCATACAACCTTCTTACCGTCAAGATCTGTTGTAGCGGTGAGTGTCTTGGTTTCTCCTTTGTAGAGACTGATGGAATCTGCACTTACGGTTACGTTCTTGGATGTCGGCACGACAACGTTGACGCTGACGGTAATCGTCTGCTCTTTAATCGGTGATGAAACGGTTACAGTAATGACAGCTTTTCCGGCTTTCAGTGCTGTAATCTTTCCGTCGGCAATCTTGAGAACGTTGCTGTTACTGCTGGAAACTGTGTATATTCCCGAACCGTCCAATGTAACGGTGACTGTACCTTCGAATCCCGTAAGAATATCGATTGTATCCAAATCCTCAACGACATCCTCACCGATCTTTACTTCCACACCGTTGAACGATTTACCGTTCTCGAACCAGACAGGTTCGAGCACGACATGACCGTTCAGTGTGAATTTGGGAGCAATCAGAGAGTCGCCTTCGCCTTTTGAATACTTGTAAATCGTCTCTCCGTCGGTGAATCCAACGAAAGTGTAACCGTCTTTTTCCGGCAATTCACTCAAAGTCAAATCGACAATGCTGCCGCTTACGCCGTAGAGTGTGTGGAATTCTTTGCCGTATCCGTATGACACATATGGCTGGGAATCGAGTTTCATGGGTTCGTATGTACGAAGGTTTGTAACGATGTCTTTGACTGAAATCATGATATGTTCGGTTTCGGAAACAACATAACTCCACTCTACATCGGGGTTGAGATCCTCTGCGGAACTCACGGTCTTGTTCAGATAGAATGATTTGGTTACTGCCAAATCTTTCATGGTAAATGTTTCACTTACCTTTACGGGTTCGGCAATGCCTTCCGTTCCGTAGTAGTACACATAGTATGTGTTACCGGCAACAGTTGCCGTACCTTTCGCTGTATCCAACGTTGCCGTTCTTACACCGAATGCATTGGCCAAAGCTTTCTCGAATGCTTTCACAGTATCCGCATCGGCGCCGTCACCGAGTTTGATCTCAGCTGTTTCACCGCTGTCGATGAAGAATCCGTAACTGCTTGCGAATTCGGGTGTTCCGTAACAGTAAATCTTTCCGGAATCGTTGTAGAACACCAACTGTCCTTCGGTACCGACACGTACCGCCTGCGAACCGTAACCGGGTTCGACGGATTTCTTTGATACGTAATCGGAAAGTGTCCATGTACCGTTCGTACATACATCCTTGAATGTGTAGAGACACTGGTTCACGGAGTAATTCAGAAGATAGATGTAGACTTCGCCGTTCTTGGTTGTTTCATCGTAGTAGTATGTGGATGCTACGATGCTTCCGTGGGACGATGCAGAAGCAACTTTCTTCTCTAAGGCAGGCATACCGGTATCCTTATCGATATTGAAGACGAAGAAGTACGCTGTAGTCGAATTGGATTTGGTTATGTTGATATAACCTCTGCCGTTCTGAATGATGAATGCGGAAGTCAGTGAGTTGAGGCCGCTTTCAACACTTACCTTCGACATCTCGCCGATTTCTGTTCCGTCGACCTTCATGTATCCGATAATCGAATCGCCTTTGACTTTGGTATCTCCGAACAGTCCCGTAGTATACGCTGTGATGTACAGGTAACCGTTGTAGTATGTCAGCCATCCGTCGTCAAGGAAATAACCTGTTATTCCGAGGTCACGTGATGCGTATGCTCCCGTTGAAAGATCCAACGCATTGATGATGATTGCAGATCCGGAAACGGAGATGTAGTACATCGTATCTCCTTCGACAACCGCATGTGCGGTCGTACCATAGAGGTACTGTATTGCGTTTGCTTTCTTCACAGTGCCGTTCCAGAGATTCTTCATCACTTTGGATTCGGAATCGATGTCGTTAACATTCATCTTCCAGATCGTTCCGCTTTCGTCTATTGCAAAGAAGTTGCCGGAATGCCACATGACATAGTGAATGCCGTTGGGCAGTGAGCAGACGTATTTCAGATCCTCGGCGTACACTCCCTTGGAAGTGTAATCCACAACATACCCTCCGCCGTATCCGAGATAGTGGTAGAAGTCTGTTGTGGATGCGTCTGTTTTCACGTGACTTACAGTCTTTCCGGTTTCTCCGTCGAGACAGTAAATTTCGTCATTGACCTGTACGTAAACATATTCATCGACAATAAGCGGAACGCTCGGCATACCGCTCCAGACCATACCCGACTGCTGCACCTTACCTCCGGAGAAGTCCCATGCGAGAACAAGATCGTCGGTCTGTGTCGGTGTCTTCATATCGACGATATACTCAAGATCGGTGGATGACGAACTGTATTTCACAACCGCAGGGCGGATACACTTGTATCCGGTTACACTGGAAACAGTAATCTTGTTACCGTCTACAGTCGGACTGAGACCGTCATCCCAGATGAAACCGTCGTAGGTGTATCCGGTCTTCGGTACGAATGTCAAAACCAATTCTTTGTCGAATGCTGCGCCTGTGTATTTCATACCGTTGGAAAGATAGAATGTTCCCGCAGTGCTGTCGACATCGAGGTAATTACCGCGTGAGACGAATTTGGCGTACAGCGTGATATCTTTTGTAACAATCTTTTCGGATACTGCAGCATCGGAATATTTAGATTTGAACTCAGAATCAAGATACCATCCTTCGAATGAAAATCCGTTGCGTGACAGAATCGGCAACATCGAATTGAGTACCGAACGGCCGTCGCCCACAAGGATTGTAGACTGCGAAGTACCGGTGTCCAGTGTGACAGTGTGCCATTTGGTTACGTCGGCATCGGTTTTCTCGACGATTCTGATGATGTAGTATTCCGGAGATTCGGTTCCGAATGAATAATTACCATCAGTTGAAGACAGAGCATCTGTTCCTCCGTTCAGATAAACATTCAGATCTGCATACGTATGTCCGTCGGCTGTAGTTACAGTGAAATCATTGCCATTGACATTGACGGTTACTCCGTCGAAATCGGAGAGAATGAAAACTTTCTTTTCATTATATTTCAGCAAACCGTCCCAGGTTATGATTCCGTAGGTTTCGTCGTAATATACGTAACCTGCAGGATTCTTCACCTCATCACTGCCGACATATACCTTCGTATCCGCCGCAATTCCTAGATTACCGAAGATATTATCGGCAATGAGGTTGAGCGTATATCCGCCGTAAGAAGTCGAACCGACAAGGTTTATGGACTTTATGTACACATTCTTACCGATGACGGACATTGTCTTCATCTTGTAACCGTCGCTGTTCACAAGTCCGGTCTTGATAAAAATATCGGATGCGGAACGTACGAAGATACTCTCGATGTTTGTCTTGAAGCTGGCACCGGTTATGACATCGCCCTCGGCATCCACACTGAAGTTGATAACCGAAACAAAAGCTTCACCCGAAATCGATACTGCACCCTTACTCTTTATCGACAGTGACTTCAGAACCCAACCCTGTATCGAAGACAAATCGAATGACATACCGCTATCGGATGTCACCACAATAGATTCCGCTGTCTGACAGTTGTAGAATGCATTCTGTTTTACAATGTTTGCTTTAACTCCGATGCCGGAGGCAGTGACTCCGTTGAATGCGAATTCATCCACAGTCTCAATTCCGTCGATGTTAATCG
>CAVFUJ010000032.1:0-12487 GCA_963625795.1 Anaerovoracaceae bacterium | reverse complement strand
TTCCCGGACGGATTGTATCGGGATCTTTGAATACGGGGTATTCGGAAATCATCTGCGGTTTGAATCCTTCGAGACGTCCTACGGCGATATCGATTTCGCTGTCGATGTATCCTTCCACAAGATTCACACGGTCCCACCCCCACCAGAACGAATGATGGGTGAACCATTTCGGATCTTTCTGTTCCTGTCCGCCGTTCTTATCGATTTCATCGATTTTCTTTTTATCCTGCTGGAATTTGATGAACTGTGAGAAAAGATGTCCTGCGGTGATAATCCAACCGTCTCTGTTGATTACGATGAACGCACCGCATCCCGATTGGGTTGTACCGTCTACGCAGCGCGTGGATACAATAACGGGTCTTGTGAATCTCATTGCTTTTTCACACGCATCGGCGAACATAGCCGTTAATGCATGAATGAGTATTTACCCTAACCGACAAGAACAGAAATAAATGGTTTGGAGACAGCCGCCATCTCGCAAAGACGAGGATCACCAAATCGAATCGTACATTTCTGAGACCGAATACAGTCATGCGAAAGCATCGGTCCCATCACGCACTCATCTTTCTCATCATGGATGTCCCATTCACCACAGCTAGAAGGCACAAGGACATTCTTGCTATGATGACAGCTGGTCTCAACTGAGTACTACTATTGCAATCTAGTATTTAGCCATGTTCATCGCACATATAATAATAAACAATAGGATTGCAACGGTTTTCGAATATCGGCAACGATTAACGATACAAAGTTACGATTAACGTATTTCCTCCTGTATATGCCGTTTACAGTCATGCAGCGCTTCTGTCCGACGGCCGACATCAATCGGCGACCCCCTCTCCTTCATTTATATACTACGTGATTCTCTGAATGAACTGATAAGATGGGTGCACCGGGCGATACGTACGAAAGGGAACTGAAATTCTTACTTTCGGGAGACAGGAAGATCATCGACAGGATGGTAAAGACCTGCGATGACGACGAAGAGAAGGGGTACCGTACGATACAGAATTCTCCTTTTGTCGTTATCAGGGCGGCAGGTTCGCTGGGAGTGGATTTGGTTGCATTAAGATGGGATTTTTCGTTTCCGATTGAAGTGAAAAGTTCCTGCGAGAAAACAATGCATTTCAGCAGAAGTCAGAGACTTACCGAACAGGCGGAAACCATGATGGAAAACTGTCTGAAATCGCATGTTATTCCCATCTATGCAATGCGTCTGAAGAATTACCGCGGAGATCCGTGGAGAATATTCGCATTGCCCGTGGAAGAAGAGCTCAGGGGAAGCATGGGGCTTCTTCAGAGAAGGATTCCCAAGATCGATGTAAATGCCAACGGAAATTACATCATGAGGTGGGATGACGGTATGAAACTGAGTGAATTTATTTCGTACATCACCTCAAGCTGATATTGTTTCTGTCGGGAATCCGGACATCGGGCGTAAATCTCTTAAACAAGAGAGTATCAGTCTCCGACTGAGAGAGGAGGCGTGCCGTACGGCTGAAGAGATTTTCAACAGCTCAATGATGAATAAAGTTTCGTGGTTTGCGAAGTCATTCGGAAGAATGCTCGACTGTGTATTCTATTCGAACGGCGAAGTCTGCATGACATGGGGAATATCCCGTTTCAAAAGCAAAAACGGGAGAATATTCAGATATCCCGTTGTCAGTGTCAGAGACAATACCGAAGACGACTGCGACGATACGCATCTTTTCGTAAGATTCATTATCTGCGGTAAAACCGTGGATTTTTACACTTATTACAACAGGCCCGAGAAGGTGTGGTTTGTAGATTCCGTCTGTATTGACGGCGAAGAAGACGAAGAACCGATGTCGGAAATGGAATTTCAGCACGGTCTTTCATACAGAAATCTTGAGAATTTGGTGGAATCGATCAAATCGACTGTAGATTGGATTGATACCGAATTCAGAAAGAAGATTTCCGCGGAATCATGCAAATCCGAATAATGATTCCGGACATGTGAGGCGGTCGTCAGTACTCATAGGGCTCATCACTGAATCAGCCTGAAATTATCTTCATCCGACACTTTCCTCATCAAGCAAACTGTGAACGTTGCTATAATCATTCGCTTTCGGAAGCGATGGGTATTAACCGTACCGCCGATATCGGATACTTATGAGCGAAAGAGAGTCCGAAGCGGCAAAGAGATTCAACTGTTCAGTCAGGGAGAGGGCGATATTCGAATCCGGTATCAAACTCGCAACGGTATACCATCAATTCGTCGGTACTCCCGTCAATCTCAATTCCGTTAAAACTCTTGAAAAATCAATCGAAGAAGCGATCTGCGTTCAGCCATACGTCACCGAAACAAAGATTGAAATCGACAAATCAAGATTTGTTAAAGGCGACATCTACAGCTATCTTTCACTCACAGGCGATATGATTTCCGCGGAAGTTACGATTGTTATAGACAATGTCACTGTAAAAGCGGTAATGAGATACGATAACGGGCTGAAATATCCGCTCATGTACGTATCCGATGTAGAAGAAGGGGCATGAAAGCCCCCTGAAAAATTTTAGCATTCAAGGCATTTCAGCGTGTTGTTGACGTACGCTTTGATTTCTTCGGGAGTCTTTCCCTCGGCGACCTGCTTGAGGACACTCAGCATCCCGTCGGCGTATTCGACCTCGCTGTTGCCTTTCTTCTTCATCTTCTCGACGATCTCAATCTCTTCGGCTATGTTGAGCATTTTTTCACCGAATGAGTCATAATCAATGAATACATAACCTTATCCCGAAAACGGGTCTCAGGCGACATTGCCGTATCTGAAAAAACAGATAATCCGAGCCACCCTTTTAATACGCGTATACCTATCACCCTTTGTTACGCTTGGGGATGTACTATGATTTCAGACATCAAAATCGGAATTACCGGTCTGCCGGGAGCCGGAAAAACAACGGCTCTGCTCAGTGTAATCGAGATGCTGAAAAAAGATGATCTGAAAATCGGAGGTATGATCAACGAACCTATCATGGACGGAAGATACCGTGTCGGTTTTACGACAAAGAACTTCATGACAGGTGAGATCGAAACTTTTGCTTCAACATCCATTGAGAGTAAAATCATGGTCGGTAAGATCGGTGTTGACATTTCCAAACTGGAAACAGTAGGTGTCAGTGCAATCAAACAGGCCTGTGAGGAATGCGATATCGTCATTATCGACGAAGTCGGAAAGGTCGAAGTTGAGAGTGAGTTATTCTGTCAGGTTGTTAAAGATGCTCTCGATGTCGATAAGCCTATGATTCTCACACTCCACAAGAAATCCAGGAATCCGCTTCTTCAGGACATCAGGAGGAGGGACGACGTGAGGATTCTCGAAGTCACTCCTACGAACCGTGCATTGCTCCCGCATAAGATTGTCCGTCTTATGAACGGAGAGAATGTCTGATGCGTTCCGTAGAGATTACGGAAGGGCCTACAAGGCTCGTAGTTCCCGAAGATCATTCCGCAGGCGGACCCGGTAAGATCAACGGTTCCGTGTTTTTCAATGAGCAGATGGCCTTCAACAGGGACATCAGCGTCATGTTTCTGCGTGCGTTGGATAAGGAAATGTCCGTAGTCGATGCGATGACTGCGACGGGTTCAAGAGCCGTAAGAATAGCTAACGAAGCTCCCAAGACACTTGTCACAGCGAATGATATCGATTCTTCTGCGATACCGTATATCGAGAAGAATATTGAAATCAACAATCTTACAAACTGCGTTCCGTCGAACAGGAATCTTCATTCTTTACTTGCGGAGCATGTTTTCGATTACGTTGATATCGATCCTTTCGGTTCTCCTATGCCTTTTCTTCACTCATCGATACAGGGAGTGAGAAGACACGGTTATCTTGCCGTTACCGCAACGGATGCTGCGCCTCTTGCGGGTGCACACCGTGCGAAATGCGAGAGAAGATACCAGGTACGTCCTCTGAGAGGTGTGATGTGTCATGAAGCCGGATTGAGGATTCTTATCGGTACAATGGCAAGAGAGATGGCCAAATTCGACAAAGGACTGAAGCCTATGCTTTCGTTTTCTGCGGACCATTACTTCAGAACGTATCTTCAGGCGATGGACGGTGCAAATAACGCGGATGAAGCACTGAAGAATTTGGTTTACATTGCATTTGATCCGAAGACACTGGAAAGATCGTTTTCTTATGAGCCTGACAAAGAACATATTTACGGTCCGTTCTGGGGAGGAAAACTCTTCGACAAAGAGCATCTGAATAAGATGGATGCTCACGATACATGTAAAGAGAAAAAATGTACGAAATATCTCGATTTGTGGAGAGAAGAAATCGATGATATTCCTCTGCTTTACGATATGAGTGAATTATCGTCATTTTTGAAAGTCACTACACCCCGTTTCGATACGTTCATCGAACGTATGAACGAATACGGAAGAACATCGAAAACCCATATGTCTCCGACTGCTTTCAAGACGGAATTATCTTTCAAAGAAATCTGCGATGTTTACAGAGAGGTTTCCGGTGAGACCTTATGAGAAAATTCGATCTCATCGTATTCGACATGGACGGTACATTATGCGATTCATGGCCGTCGATGCTTTACTGTTACAGAGAAACTCTCAGGAAATACGGTAACGCGGATATGCCCGACGAAGAGTTTTGGTCGTATTTTGTTGGGTATTTACCGGAAAATCTCAAATTAATGTTACACACGGACGACGACGGATTAATCGACGAAGCCGTGAGATACTTCAGAAAAGCGTACGAGGACAAAGGACACGCAATGAGCGGTCCGTTCTTACCTGCGGTCGAAGCGGTAAAAGAACTTGATTCCGAAGGCTATAAAATCGGATTGGCGACGATGACTCTTGAGAAGTACGCCGTCAACACATTACGTGAAATCGGTATCGAACAGTGTTTCGATGTCATCCGCGGTTCTTCGGAGACGGAAAACCGTTCCAAATCCGATATGATCAACATGTGCATGAATGAAACGGGAATCCCTCCGGAACGCACTCTGATGATCGGTGACGGGTTCAATGATCTTGAGGCAGCTAAAAAATCCGGCGTAAGTTTTCTCACAGCTGCATACGGTTTCGGCATAACTGTCGATAATTGCAAAGAGTACGGATACAGGTATGCCGATAAGCCCGAAGGACTTCTGAATGCTATCAGAAATTACGATTGAGTAACCGATTTATACAGCCGTCACTTACGTTTTTACTATGCCGACACTTGCTATTATCGGGGCCCAATGGGGCGATGAAGGCAAAGGGAAGATTACAGACTATCTCGCCGAGAATGCGGACGCAGTTGTCCGTTTCCAGGGCGGAAACAACGCAGGACACACCATCGTAATCGGTGACAATGTGTTCAAACTCCACCTCCTCCCTTCGGGAATCCTCAGGAAAGGCAAGTTGGCGATTATCGGTAACGGTGTCGTCGTAAACATGGAGGACATGGCCGAAGAGATGAAACAGATTACGGATGCGGGATTGTCCGTAGACGGTCTGAGAATCTCCGACAGAGCACACCTCATTCAGAATTATCACAAGAAGCTTGACGGTGCCGAAGAAATCTACAGAGGAAAGAACTCTGTGGGAACTACCAAAAAAGGTATCGGACCTGCGTATCAGGACAAGATTGCAAGATACGGATTCAGGGCGGGAGATATTCTTGAGCCCGATCTTGTGAAAGAGAAAGCCGATTTCGTCCTTCCCATGAAGCAGGATATTCTCAAACTTATGCACGCTGACGAATGTCACTGCACCACAGAGAAATTCAGTGATAAGTTTGCAAAATGGAACGAAATGTTCGGAAAATATGTCTGCGATACGTCTGTTCTCATCAACGACATGATCGATGAGGGAAAGAACATCCTCTTTGAGGGTGCACAGGGCGCGATGTTGGATATCGACCACGGAACATACCCGTACGTTACTTCATCGTCTACCGTAGGCGGAGGAATCTGTTCCGGAGCGGGAGTTGCGCCTAACAGAATCAACGGTGTTGTCGGATGCCTGAAAGCATATACGACACGTGTCGGTGAAGGTCCTTTTGTTACCGAACTGAAAGGTGAGGAAGAACTCGAACTTCAGAAGAAAGGAGGAGAGTTCGGAGTTACCACGGGAAGAGGAAGAAGATGCGGTTGGTTGGATCTTGTTGTTGCGGAACACGCAGCGAGACTGTGCGGATTCAACCACTGGGCTATCACAAAGCTCGATGTTCTCAACGATTACAGGACAATCCGTGTGTGTACCGGTTACAAAGTAGACGGCGAAGTTCTGAAGCACTTCCCCGCATCTTTGGCCAAATTGGAGAGAGCGGTTCCTGTTTACGAGGAATTCGACGGTTGGGAGTCCTGGGATGATTCCGAGAGTATCATCAAAGGCGGTTATGATGCGCTTCCGAAGAACATGAAGACTTACATCGAATTCATCGAGAAGTACACGAAGATCCCCGCATCTATCATTTCGATAGGTCCGAAGAGATCCGAAACCATCGACAGATTCGGTAAATGGTTCTGAAACCTGAATAAAAATGAATTATAATCGGGCCAGCGCCCGATTATAATCAGAGTTTTGCTTTGATGTATGCCGCTTTATCCCTGTCAAGAGGGATGGTGGCATCGATTCCGACTTTACATGTAATGCTGTCGTCGGCACTGGGGTCCAATGAAGAACCTTTTGAGTTGGGCACGGTGATAAGTCTTGTTGCCTGGAACCTTGTCGCAACAGCCCATTCAATCTGTTTGTCATCGAAGATATCCACGTCATCGTCGACAACGATGACATTCTTCATCGACTTGTGACCGTCCAATGCAGCCAATGCGGCGACCCTTCCGTCATCTTCATTGACTTTTTTAATCGAGACAACACCGTTTAACCAACAGCATCCGCCCTCGGTAAGACGTACGTCTTTGATTCCGGGAACTTTGTTTCTCACGGAGATATACATCATCGGTTCTCTCGGAAGTCCCATGAAAAGATAGTGTTCGTTACCTCCGGGGAGAATGAAGTGGAAGTAAGGATCTTTGTTTGCCCAAATTTTCTCCACTTTGATGATCGGCTGCATTCTTACGTAATCGTAAGTTCCCGTGATATCCACGAACGGTCCTTCTTCCGTTTCATCAAACGTAATCTTTGCTTCGAAGACGTAATCGCATTCCGAGGGAATGATAAGTCCGTTGTCCGTTTTACCGACTTTAAGCGGCGAACCGGAAGTCTTCTTACAGAGTGACGATGCAATTGTAAGCTCATCTGTCTCGTACGCAGTGGATGTAGCGGCCGCAAGGAGTACCTCAGGCCTTGCACCGATACAGATTGCGATCTTCAGTTCTTCGCCCTTTTCTTTGGCTTCGCTGTACATCCTGTAGAGATGTCTGGGAACAAGTCTGACGGCAATCCTGCCCCTGTCCATAATCATCATCCTGTGGAAGGAAACGTTCTTCTTTCCGTTGTATTCGGAGATGATTATTCCCGATGAGATGTAACGTCCTCCGTCCTCGGGGAAGTATCTGCATATAGGAAGAGACATGAGATCGGTAGGAAGTGTCTGGTACCTGAATTCCGGATTATCCGTTAATTCGGTATCGCAGGGATTGTCTACGGCATGAATCAGCGATGTGACAATCTCACTCTGATCGATATTGAGTGCATCGGCTACCTTTTTCCTTGTGGAGAAGAGATTTCCGACCGCTTTACCGCCGTTGAAATTGTCGAAAACTATGGTTACGCCCTGATCTTCGGACATAAGCCTTGTTGACAGCATGGAATCGGCATCGACCTTTTCCGTGATTTTTAACTCCGTACCATCGAGATACTTTCCTACGGACATACTCTCACCATCGCAAAGACTGTATTTTACGTTTTATGATGCCGATGTATTCTTCTTCCTTACGGATGCGGAAAGAACCGCAGCCAAAGCAGCCAATACCGCTCCGGAAATCATTGCGAAGACGAATCCCGTCATGAAAACATCAGACGGAAGATCGGAAATCGAAATACCCGAACTTCCCGAACCTACGTTGAATAACGCAGAGAACAGCGATGTTCCCAAGGCGGAACCGAAGTACACGAAGAATGATAACAGTGACGAAGCGGAACCTTTCTTTTCGGAAGGAACATTCTCGACAAGACGCGGACCGACGGAACTTCCGGAGAATCCCCAGACGCTTCCGAGGATAACCAATCCGAATATCACAGAGATGATGCCTGTAGTTGCATTCAGGAAGGTGAATGTGATACAGGTAATCGCCATTAAAGAACATCCCAAAATGGCGAATCTTCTCGTTCCGTGCTGATCGCATGCTTTCGCAACAGGGAGACAGAGAATCAGCGTAACCAATGCCTGTACGAGCATTATCATTCCGCTTTCCATTGTGTCGTATCCCATTTCGATGCTGAGCATGAAAGGAATGAGGTAGAGACATCCCATATATGTCGCATTCAGAATAACGAATGCGATAACTGTTCTGTCAAATGCGGAGATTTTAAACAATCTCAAATCGAGAACGGGGTTTTTGATCCTGAGGTCGTAGATGATGAACACTGCAAAGATGACAACAAATGCAATCAAAGCGCAGATGCTGACTGTATTGAATCCGTGTGAAGGGACAGATTCCACTGTGTACAGACCGCACATAAGCGAAAGGAACAGCAAAAGCGATCCTACATAGTCGAATCCGGAATCGTCCATCTTATCATCAGATGGAACTTCTTTCTGAGCGAATATCGCACAGATAATACCGATCGGTACGTTTACGATGAAGATCCAATGCCATGACAGTGTGTTTGTAAGGATTCCTCCCAAAGTAGGTCCGAATGCGGCACCTATGGAAGATCCCAACACGGTAAGGGTCATCGCGAAAATCATCATCTTCGGCGGGAAGAATTTCACGGCAACCATGATTCCCGTTGCCGCAAGCATTGCGGAACCGACACCCTGTATCGCCCTTGAAGCAAGAAGGAACGAAGAACTCATCGACAGGGCGCAGAGCAGCGAACCCAATGAGAATACGACGAATCCGAGAACGAGTACTTTCTTAATTGCTCCTCTGTCTGCGATCTTACCGAAAACTAAGATCAAACCGGCCATCACCATGAAATAGACGGTGACAACCCAGGAAGAATCGCTTGTGCTCATTGCAAACGATTTTCCTATCTCAGGCAGAGCAACTGTTACGATTGTTCCGTCAAGGCCGTCAAGGAAAAACGCCATGGCCATGACGATGTACAATATCAACTGACTTTTTCTGTCTGTGACTATCTTGGTCATATTTCTATGCCCCTTTCGCGTCGGCAAGGCTTCAACATATTTCAGATTTGTGAATTTCCGAAAGGGGCAGGGAAATCAGCGGTGTGCAAACACCGCTGTGATTGATTTATCGGATTTCTCTTCGATCCTTGCGAATCCGACCCTTTCGAACTGAACCATGTCTTTCTTTTCATTGAGAAGAGATTTCTCGGCCAATCCTTCGAGGACGGTTCCGTCGGGCATGAGTAATTTTGCTTTGACGGAATCGCTTCCGACCCACTGAACCGCTTTGAATCCTTTTCTGAGGATGGAAACGTCCGTTCCTGCGTACGCAGCGGGTGTGCCGTAGTCGATGTTGCATAAATCCTTCAATCTTATTTTTCCGGCGTCTCTGAACATCTCGGAGTCTTCGGATGAAATGTAAACTACCCTGTCTCTGAGATCGTACTCTCTGAATCCTCTTTCGGGGTGATCGGGGTGCATGGGAGCTTTGCCTGTGATTGCTTCGGTTCCTCCGATATCGAATTTAACGGGGTTGTTGACAAAGAAATACCTGTCGGACTCCGGATCGATGATGTCACGGTTCATTGCGAAGAGGTTCTCCCATGAGAACTGAATATCGATCGGTTTAATTCCGCTCTCAACCCAGTATCTTCTGATTGCTTCGGGCCTGATTCCTCTTCTCTCGAGTGCTCTTACGGTTCCCGTTCTTACATCGTTCCATCCGGAATATTCTCCGTTTCTGATTGATTCTTTAATCAAAGAAGTCTTCAGAATCGTATCGGGAATGTTGACCAATCCGTAGTGATAGTATTCGGGTTTCTTCCATCCGAAGTAGTCGAAGATGTACTCCTGCCTGAATGTGTTGTTGAGGTGATCTTTTCCTCTGATGACGTGTGTCATTCCGAGAAGGTGATCGTCGATAGCGACAGAGAGATTCATCATCGGATACGCTCTGTACTTGTCCTTTGTAAGCGGGTGGGGATGGTCAACCAGTCTCAGAGCAACGAAATCCCTGACTGCGGGGTTGGGATGATCGATTGCAGTTTTA
Organism: Anaerovoracaceae bacterium; assembly: GCA_963625795.1. Lineage (GTDB taxonomy): Archaea > Thermoplasmatota > Thermoplasmata > Methanomassiliicoccales > Methanomethylophilaceae > Methanarcanum. Next base: position 2,209 of record CAVFUJ010000032.1, on the reverse strand, counting down.
ATAACAACAATCGCTTCTCCTTCTTTGTATCCGCCGTTCATGAATTTTTCATATCTTTCCAGCTGTTCCTCGACGGGAAGATCTCTGCACGGACACGCAGTCTTGGCTTCTTTTTTCTTTCTCCAGTCTTCCGCGTCACACGTACAGACGTATGCGTGACCCATTTCCAGGAGTTTTTTGGTGTAATCGTAATAGATTTCGAATCTTTCCGATTGAATAACACTTTCGTGAATCTTGACTCCCAGCCACTCGAGATCTTCGGGAATCATGTCGTACGCATCGGGATCGATTTTTTCAGGATTGGTGTCTTCGAACCTGCAGATCAGTTTTCCGCCGTATCTTTTGACGTATTCGTCGTTGAGAATGGAAACACGTGTGTGTCCGATGTGAAGAGGTCCGGACGGTCCGGGGGCGATCCTCATGACCACCTTTCCGTTGACATTCTTGAGATCGGGAAGTTCGTATTTTCTTTCCTTCTTCTCTTTGACGAGAAGCGAAGGGTCGAGTTCTTCGAGTGCCTTTTTCTGATCTTCGGGAGACATCGAGTTGATTTCCGAAACGATATTGTTGACAATTTCGTTCAGTTCAGGTACTTTTGCCCTCCATTCGGGGCATTCGCCCAGTATCTTTCCTGTGATAGACTTGGGATTCGCTTTCCCTTTGAAGAACACTGCATTCTGAAGTGCGTATTTCCTGATGAGGATCTCGATGTCATTCGACATGGGTCTCCCGAACGCTTGCCTGTATAATATTTTCTCTGTCACGCGCTAATAAGACCGAGAGAGAACAGCTGAGCTACGGCTGTTCCGATGAGTACCGCGATGAGCATTGACATTACGCACACAAGGGTTGTGTGCTTCCATCCGAGTTCGCCTTTCATTGCCGCTATTGTAGCAAGACACGGAACGTAGATACTCATAACGACGCCGTAAACAACGAACTGCGAAGGATCCATGATGTCCAACGCACCTACGACCATGAGCATTGCGTAGGACATCTCTTTCCTTACGATTCCGACGATGAAACAGATGATTGTCGTTGCCGGCAATCCCAACATTCCCACGGTCAACCATGACATCGGGTCGACCAATGCATCGAGGACGTTGTAGAAAATCAGAAGCTCGATGATTACGCTTCCCACAAGCAATAACGGAACTGCCAAAACGAAGAAGTCTTTCGATCTCATCCACATCTTTCTGAGAACGTTCATTACTCCCGGCATCTGCAGTTCCGGTAATTCCATTGCGAGGTGTGACGGTTCGTATTTCATCGTTCTGTCGAGAAACATTCCTATTGCGATTGCAAGAACGAATAATATCGCAAAGATGAACAGAATCCATCCCACCCCTGCATATTTTCCCGTGACTCCCGTCATGATTGCGGTCTGTGCGGAACAGGGAACAGCCATACAGATGAGAGAACACAGAATCAGACGTTCTCTTTTGGAGATGATTGTACGTGTTGCGAGGATTGCAGGTACGTTGCATCCGAATCCGACCATGATGGGAATGAATCCGTTTCCGCGGAGACCTATATGACGCATAATTCTGTCCAGAAGAACTACTGCTCTGGGAAGATACCCCGTATCTTCCAGAACTCCCAACACAATGTAGAAGACCATGATGTACGGGACAACTATTCCCAAGACGGCTCTGATGCTGCTGTCTACTCCCGTCATAATCGTAGCGCCCAAGTCGCCTCCGATTGATCTTCCGACATCGGAGAATACGTTTCCTACAATCGCTGCGTACAACTCATCGACGGCGGTTGCAAGCAAACCTCCTATGAATACGAGAATAGCAAATGTTGCCGCCAGAACGCAGATGAGTATCGGAATTCCCGTACGGGGGCGGATCATCATGTCCGAGAGTTTCTCGGAACGTGTCATTCCCTCCGAAGAACGGATAAAAGTTTCATCAGTAATCATACGGACATCCGCATATCTGTCTGCGGCGATTCTCGAACAGATGTGTTCGCCGTGTTTTTTGAAGTATAAACTGTCGATTTCTTCGGAAAGATCCTCTCCGAAGCGTCTGTCGATACCTTCTATGACTTTGACAGCTGCGTTGTTACAGATATCGCATTCTTTCGATACGGTATCGATAAGTCTGACAACATTTTCGCTGTAATTTATCTGACGTGGGGATATCTTCGCTTTGCGTTCGGATATCGTTTTTAAGACATTGTCAACACCGTCACCGGACTTGGC
>CAVFUJ010000031.1:0-13157 GCA_963625795.1 Anaerovoracaceae bacterium | reverse complement strand
CTCATACGCAGAACCCAGGGATACGGCTTCGGAAACTTTCTTTCCTCCGCATGCTAAGTATGCCAGAATGCACATTGCGGGCCTTATCCTCTTGCCGCCTGAATTGACAGTGTAAAGGCACATCTCATTGAGTTCGCTGTTTTCGGAACGGATTACAGAGTGAATCTCGTCCTCGACCATGGCGAGCTCTTTGGATATAGTATCATACCAGGCTGGCTCCATCAAGCGAGGATAGATATAATGTACTTAAATTCTTTTCCGAAAGAATTCTGCCGGAAGATGCCGACAGCGTACCGTTTTACATCATCTGGCTGATAAGAAAAGATAACAGGTAAAAGGGTTTGAGAATCGGGCCGTTTCCGGCCCGATGTTTATACCGTTCAGAGTCCGAGCAGTGCGGAAGCCGCAGTGCTGCAGGCATCGATCATTGCTGTCGGGAAGATACCGAGGTAGATCACGAATGCAACACAGATCAGCATAGCGACCATGTGTGTGCTCTTGATCTTGATCTTCTCCGTGCTCTCTCCTGCATCCACATACATGGCCTTGACGACCCTTGCGTAGTAGTACAGCGAGATAGCGGAGTTCAGGACAGCGATGAGGCCGAGCCAGAGCCACTGTGTGACAACTGCACCGTCAACGAAGATTGCACTCGAGAAGAGGACGAACTTCGAGGTGAAACCGGCAAGCGGAGGAATACCTGCGAGTGAGAACAGGAATAACAGCATACATGCCGATACCAACGGTGCTCTCTTTGCAAGTCCCTTGTAATCGGAGATGTTCTCTCCGAGGCCTGCGGTAATCAGTGCGGCTACGATGATGAATGCTCCTCCCTTCATGAACACGTGTGTGAACATGTGGAACAGACCGCCTGTGAGTGCGTACTGACTCATGACGGCGAGGGCGATCAGGATGTAACCTGCCTGGGCGATACTCGAGTATGCGAGCATCCTCTTGATGTTCTCCTGCGAGATGGCGACGATGTTACCGACAGTCATCGTGATTGCCGCGATGAATGCGAAGATGTACTGCATCTCCTGTGTTCCGAACTTTGTTGCGTTTGCAACAACGAACAGAATGAGGAAGATCTTGAAGAGCACAACGAATCCCATCTTCTTCGAACCTGTTGCCAGGAATGTCGAGACAGGGGTTGATGCTCCCTCGTACACATCGGGTGCCCACATGTGGAACGGAACTGCGGCGATCTTGAATCCGTAACCTGCGATCATCGCAACGAGACCGATCAGGAAGGGATAGTTCCACTGAGTCATTCCGCTGATGTATGCACCGATCTCTGCGAGATTGATGGTACCGGAAAGACCGTAGATCATGGAGATACCGTAGAGCGTAAGTCCTGAGGAGAGACCTCCGATAATCAGGTACTTGACACCTGCTTCTGCAGCCCTGGGGTCGTTCTTCTTCATTGCAGCAAGTGCATATGAGGAGATACTGACAGTCTCGACACCGACGAAGATGCACAGGAGGTTGTTGGAGCTTGCCACGAAGAGCATACCCGCAAGAGCCACGAGGAGCAGCGAGTAGTACTCGGCTGCGGAGCGTTTCGTCGTCTCAGCGGACTGAGGCGAGATCAGTATTGTAAGTCCGACCACTGCGAAGAACAGGAGCATCATCAGCGCTGAGAACGAGTCCAGCGAGAAGAGGTTCATGTACACGCCCTGGATGCTTGTTTCCATGAGTGCGATTGCTGCGATTGCAGCCGCAAGGATGATTGCGATTTCCGCAATCAGTGCGCACCATTTGCCGTCCTTTGTGAGATACCAAATCAGAGGTACAATCAATGCACCGACGAGAATGATGATCTCAGGTGCAATCGGAAGCACGTCTTTGAATATGTTAGTAAGGAACGATACGTCCATCAGAACACCCCCGTGAACGTTGAGGAGTAAGTCTCAATGAAGCTTGCTGCGTAGTCGGGCATGATACCGAACAATGCAATCATGACAACCATGATTCCCATTGCCACGAATTCGAATTTGCTGATATCGTGGATCGGTCCGCCGTGTACACCGTGCTCGAAGTCGAGCTTGAGCGAGAGGTTGCCGAAGAGCGTTCTCTGCATTGCCCAGAGGTAGTAACCTGCGGTGAGCATCATCGAAAGCATACCGAAGACAATCATCCATACGTACTGTGTGTTCGCGATGAATCCCCAGAATGCATAGAGGATACCGAACTCAGCGACGAATCCCACAAGACCGGGAAGACCGAGTGATGCCATGAAACCGAACATCATGAAGAATGCCCATTTCGGCAGCTTTCCGGCCAATCCTCCGAGGAGAGGGATTTCTCTTGTACCGATGTTGTGACCGGCAAGACCGCAGACCATGAAGAGGACGGCGGTGATGAGTCCGTGTGCGAACATCTGGAAGATAGCGAATTCGATTCCGATGTCTGAGAGACATCCGATACCGAGCAGAACCATTCCCATGTGGCTGATAGATGAGTATGCAACCATCTTCTTGAGATCTGTCTGTCCGATACATGCGTATGCACCGTAAATCATCGAGACGATACCGAGGATGATCATTACCCACTGCCACTCGACTGCACCGATCTTGAAGTTCTCAAGACAGACCCTTATGATACCGTAGGAACCCATCTTAAGCATCACACCGGCCAGAAGGACTGAACCTCCGGTAGGTGCTTCGACGTGTGCGTCGGGAAGCCATGTGTGGAACGGAACGATAGGCATCTTGACGATGAATCCGAAGAACAGCAGTCCGAAGACGGCGGTCTGGAACCATTTGTCGGTGTTGGTGCTCATGTATGCTGTCACAGCGTCAAAGTCGAAGTTGCCTCCGGCTGTGAAGACCATGATGAAGATACCGAGCAGCATCACGAGCGATGCCACGTGTGTGTAGATGAAGAACTTGATTGCAGAGTAGTGTCTGCGGGGTCCTCCGTACCAGGAGATCATGAAGAACATCGGGATCAGCGTAACTTCCCACATGATGTAGAAGAGGAAGTAGTCGGCTGCGAGATAGACTCCCATGAGTCCGAGCTCCATCAGAAGGAGCAGTGTGTGGTAGTAGTTCGGCCTGTCGCTCTCTTCGTATGAGAAGAGGCAGACAACGAACACGAGGAGTGCCGTAAGGAACACCATCAGGATGCTGAGACCGTCGATTGCCAGTTTGAAGTTGAACTGGAAGAAGTCGGTCTGGATCCAAACCTCGCTCATTCCCATTGTGCTGTAGTCGTCCTGCATGAAGAGAAGTGCGACTGCAACGACTAGTGTCGCCGCAGAGAATATCAAAGCGACGAATTTTGCGTATTTTGCCCTCTCATTGCCCATCAGAAGAGTCAGAATGGCTCCGATGAAGGGAATTGCGAGCAGGAATAACAACATATCCATCTTACAAACCTCCTGCGAACACTATGGCGAACACGAGGATCAGAACCACCACACCTGCGACGACGACTGTAGCGTAATCGCGGACGTGACCTGTTTCCATCCTGCTGACGACATCTCCGCTTCCGATGACGGCGTTGGAGAGACCGTTGACTGTTCCATCAATTATGTTCCTGTCGAATGCATCGACAATCTTTGCAATACCCGCACCGAGTTTCCAGGAGATCTGGTTGTAGAGCTCGGGGAAGAAGTACCTCCTTGTGAGGAGCTTGTAGAGTGCGGATTCTCCGTTCTTGTTGAAGATACCGGGGTTGATTGCTTTCTTTGCGTACATGAAGTAAGCGATAGCAATACCGATCAATGCAAGTGCGATTGAAACGTATGTCCATACATTCTTGAAGATCGTTTCTGCGATCTGCGTTCCGGATTCCATCTCTATGTCGGGGAATCCCATTGAAACGAGTGCGTTCTCGACAAGTGAACCGAGTCCTGCGAAGACGAGAAGTCCCGAGAACAGTGCGAACACTGCGAGTACGACGAGGGGAGCCACCATAATCTTGGATTCGTGGTGGCAGTGCTCTGCATTCTTTCCGGGTGTACCGGTGAATGTCATGAACCACATACGGAACATGTAGAACGCTGTCATGAAGGCGGTGACGATTCCGAGTGCGAAGAGCACGACGAAGAATGTCTGACCGTTCGAACCTGCGTTCATTGCCGCCTCGAGAACCATATCCTTTGACCAGAATCCGCTGAAGATAGGAACTCCGGCAATTGAGATACAACCGCAGAGCATTGTCCATCCTGTGACCGGGATCTTCTTGATCAGTCCGCCCATGAGGCGCATATCCTCCGTTCCGGTGCAGTGGATAACCGAACCCGAACAAAGGAACAGGAGACCTTTGAAGAACGCGTGGTTCAACATGTGGAAGACACCTGCGAGGTAACCGAGTGCTCCGAGTGCGACGAGGTGGTGGTTTCCGGTTGCGTAACCTTCCGCCATAAGCCATCCTCCCGCTCCGAGAGCGAGGATCATGTAACCGAGCTGTGAAAGTGTCGAGTATGCGAGTACTTTCTTGATGTTGAAGTTGTTAAGAGCCATCGAAGCAGCGAAGATCGCTGTGAATCCGCCGATGAAACCGATGAACAGGAGCACATTCTGTCCGTACTCTGCGTTGAACACGTAGAGAGGCATTGCCCTTGCTGTGAGGTAGACACCGGCCTTGACCATTGTTGCTGCGTGGATAAGTGCCGAGACGGTCGTAGGACCTGCCATCGCATCCGGAAGCCAGTCGTGGAGAGGGAACTGAGCGCTCTTACCGATTACACCGCCGAAGATCAGAAGACCTGCGACTGTGAGAAGTTCGGGGTTGAGTGCACCGATTACCTTGATTTCCGCGGGGTTGAAGATGCTCACGTAATCCAGTGATCCGAAGAGGTAGAGCAGAATGAACAGTCCGCCCATAAGCGAAACATCACCGGCACGTGTGACAAGGAATGCCTTCTTTGCCGCGGATGATTTGTCCTTTGCTTCGGGATGGTCGAAGCTCCAGAATCCGATCAGGAGGTAGGAACAAAGTCCCATGATCTCCCAGAAGATGAACATCTGGAGGAAGTTGCTCGAAACGATGAGACCGAGCATTCCGGTAAGGAAGAGTGAAATCTCACCGTAGTACCTCGTCTTCTTTGCGCCCTGGTCGTCCATGTATCCGATTGAATACACGAAGATCATGGTCGAAATGAACGACGAGAACAACATCATGATACATGTCAGGCCGTCGATGTAGACTCCGAAGTTAATCTGGAAGTCTCCGATGAGCAGCCATTTCATGTCATATGTGTAACTGCTGTAGTCGCCTGTGATGAATTCATAGGCTACGAGTATTGACAGCACGCACGATGCTGCCGCGCCGAGGATGGCCACATAACCTCCGCCCTCACGCATCTTCCAGCCGAGAAGTCCGACTATGACGAAGCACAGGACCGGAAGGCAGGGAATGAGCCATGCATAATCCATTATCATGTTTACCACCTCATAGTTGTGAGATCATCCGTGCTGGACGAACCTCTTGTCTTGTAGGCGTTGAGGATCAGTGCGATACCGACTGCAACCTCAGCTGCCGCTATTGCTATAGACATAATCACGAAGACGTTACCGATTGTTGCGTCGGCGCCGACGTGGTATGCCGCGAATGTGATGAAGTTGATGTTTGCTGCGTTGAGCATAAGTTCAACACTCATCAGTGCTACGAGCGCTCTGCTCGTGGTCATCATACCGTAGAGACCGAGACAGAAGAGTATTCCTGCGAATACAAGGAAGAATTCCATCGGAATCATTCTTTCGCCTCCTCTTCTGCGTCTTCGTCTTCTTTGGACAGGGTAACTCCCGCAATGATCGCTCCGAACATTACTGCACCGAGGACCAGCATAATCGGGCCCCATTCCTCAAAGAGGACGTAGTTGATACTGTTTGCAGGCACTTTTCCTGTGTCGTCAGGTGCGAACGGTACGCTTGCGGGTTCTTCGTTTTCTTCGAATCCCCAGTCGACCGACAGAACACCTGCGATAATTATGACGGCCATCGCCACTGCGAAAACACCGCCCAATACTGCCTTCTTACTCATCTGCTTCATCCCCCTTGATTGTCCTCCTGGTAAGCATTATACTGAATGCATACAGGATAGTAATGGCTCCGACGTAGACGACAACCTGGACCGCACCGATAAACTCGGCGTTCAGGAAGTAGTATGTCGCAGCTACACAGACGAATACGAATGCCAGGTAGAATGCGCTGTGCATGATCTCTTTCGATGTCACGACGTGGATTGCGGCGAGTATTGCCAGAACGGCCAATACGAGGAATGCGACTGCATCCCAGTTTCCGTTGATCCATGTCCATGTGTCGACGAGTCCGTTCCAGACCCAATCAATAACGTCATTTGCTGTAACCATCACAGCACCTCCTCAATCTTGAGTGCCTGTTTCGGGCATGCAATCACACAGTTCTCGCATGATACACAGCGGGAATTGTCGATCTTCGGGTGTTTGATGTCCCTGCCCTTGTCGTTCTTTCCGACAGTTTCCATCTCGATGGCGTTGACAGGACAGACCTTTGCGCACTTCTGACAGCTGATACACTTTGCACCGTCGAGGACGGGCCTGTCGGTCTCGTAGAAGGCTGTGGGCTTATCGGTCACACCCTTTGCGAGGTTGGACAGCAGGTGCTCTTCGAGGTGGACTTCCATCATCTCGTTTGTTCCTTCGAAGGCAAGCCTCCTGGGGTCGTAGATGAGATCCATTCTCGTGAACTCCGCAAGTTCGTAGTCTGTCGTTGTGGTCATTGCGTTAACCGGGCAGTATTCTGCACAGTATCCGCACATCATGCATCTTCCGACGTTGACCTGAGGCCTCTTGACAGGCTTTCCTTCGTCATCGGGAACTTCAACGAGCTCGATACATGTGGTCGGGCATGCCCTGACACAGATTCCGCATCCGAGACATTTGTCAAAGACGAGTCCGGGGCGTCCGCGGTAGTTGTCCGGGACCCATTCCTTCTCATAAGGATACATGATGGTGACGGGTCTCTGGAACGTGGATTTGAACATCCTCCTGATGGATGCAACCATCGGAACGATGATTCCTTCGCCCTTGAACTTCTTGTTTGCATATTTATCCAATACTTTCATCGGCATTACATCCACCCTACCATCTTAATCACGATAACTACTGCCAGGTTGATGACTGCCAGAGGCATGAGGATTCTCCAACCGAGGTTGACGATCTGATCTGTCCTGACACGGGGCATAGCGCCTCTTGCGATTGCAAAGAATGCAAAGACGAAGCAGACCTTGAGGACGAACATAATCTCAGCACCCCACCAGTCGGTAGGAAGTGTGGGACAGGCCCATCCGCCGAGGAAGAGGATAACGATGAATGCACATGCTGCGTAGCCTCTGAAGTAGTCTCCCAACATGATGAGACCCCATTTCATACCGGCGTACTCTGTCTGCCATCCTTCGACAAGCTCAGCCTCTGCTTCCGACAGATCGAACGGAACACGCTCCGACTCTGCGATAGCGCAGATGAAGAAGGTGAAGAAACCGATGATCTCAGGAACGATGAACCAGACATGGTCGTTCTGGAAGCTGATGATATCGTTGATTCCGTAGCTTCCCGCAAGGAGACATGACGATGCAAGAATAATGAGCATCGGGACCTCGTATGAGATCATAAGCTCTGCAGCCCTCATACCTCCGATAAGGGAGTACTTGTTGTTCTGTGACCATCCTGCACACAGGATGAGGAAAGGCGCCAATGCGAAGATACCGAAGAGAATCAGGAGACCCACTTTGTAATCTGCGATGAACCACCTTTCGGAGAGAGGCACCATACATGCCAGAAGGACCGATGTACCGATAACGAGCGAGAGTCCCCACCAGTAAATCTTCCTGTCGATGGCTTTGGGTGCGATGTTCTCCTTCATGAATGTCTTGAGACCGTCTGCGAGACACTGGAAGTATCCGAGAGGTCCGATACGTGTTGCACGCCTGTCCATGACCCTTCCGAGAATCTTACGCTCTTCCCAGATCATTGTCAGGTTGATGACGAAACCGATAGCGAATATGACCACTGCCATAAGGACGAGTGTCAGTCCGTTCATCATTCCGTCATCGATAAGGAACTGCGACACGCAGTTGCCGGGTATGAGCAGGTTGATCAGCCACGCGATGAGACCGAGGATAACCTCGCTCAGCTTGTAGCCGATGTCATACGGCAGGTTGTACACATCTCCGAAGGGATAGTGCGTGTTCTTGAGAGGATCGTTGTAGACGATCCATTCCAAAATGCTGCTGTATGCCATCGAATCACCTGTCTGTCTCTCCGAGACACATATCGATCATAGCCATGATTGACGGAATATCCGCAATCCTGACGCCCTGTACCATGTGCTTGGATGCCGAAACGTTGACGAAGATCGGACTGCGGACCTTGAGCCTGTAGGGCTTCTCGGTACCGTCGGATACGAGGTACATGATACTCTCACCGCGCGGATCTTCGATCTTTGCTACGTGTGTTCCTGCGGGAACGCACCTGGGCACCTTGACACGTGACGGAGCCTCTCTCGGGAGACTCTGGAGCTTCTTGAACGACTGCCTGATCATCTCGCATGACTGGTACATCTCCTCAATCCTTACGAGGAACCTGTCGTATGCGTCTCCTCCTTTCGTACTGTTCTTGTTGAGCACGGGGACTTCGAATTCGAGTTCGCCGTATGCATCGTACGGATCGTCTCTGCGGACATCGTAATCGACACCGCAGCCTCTCATTGCGGGACCTGTAACACCCCAGTTGGCTGCGTCTTTTGCCGTGATGTAACCGATACCTTTCATACGTCCGACGAAAGGCGAGGAATCCGTTGAAAGTTTGAGGATTTCGGGAAGACCGACTTCTTCGAACCTCTCGACACATCTCATACAGTCTCTCTCGAAGTAGTAAGGCATATCGTTCCTGACACCTCCGATACGGGGGTAGTTGGTGGTAAGTCTCTGTCCGCAGAGCCTGACGTTGAGATCGAGGAAGAACTCCCTCTCCCTGAGTGCCCAGAGGAACACTGTCAGGTTACCGAGATCGGTACCGACTGCCGCGAGCCACATCAGGTGTGACTGAATACGGCAGATTTCATCTGCGATGACACGGAGGTACTGTGCCCTCTCGGGGACCTCGATGTCGAGTGCTTCTTCGACGACCTTACAGTAAACGTGCGACCATGTCATGGATGCAGAATAACAGAGACGGTCTGCCATAGGAATGATCTTGGCGTATGTCCTGTTCTCACATTCTTTCTCCCATCCGCGGTGCAGATATCCGATCTCTGGCTCAGCATCTGTAACGATTTCTCCGTCAGCTTTGATCCTGAGTGTCCAAAGTCCGTGGGAGAACGGGTGCTGCGGACCCATTGTGATCCACATCTGATCCGTTTCCATGTGATTTTCGAGCTGTTTCTCGGCCATTTTACTCCTGCCCCCTCAGTTTGTATGACTTCCTGAACGGATAGAATTCGTAGGAAGTGGGTGTGAGAAGCCTCTCGAGCTTGGGGTGACCGTCGAAGATGACTCCGAAGAGTTCGTAGGTCTCCCTCTCGTGGAAGTTTGCTCCTTCCCAGATAAGTGCAACGGACGGGATGTGAAGGTCTCCGTCGGGGAGATCAACCGTAATCTCGACCATAACGCCCGTGAGGTAGTTCGTAATGTGGTAGACGACCTGGACTGTGTCGATGTAATCGACAGCGCAGACGCTGGTTGCCTGTTCGTAGTTGAGACTGTCGTGGAGAAGAACGCAGAGATCGTAAATCGTGTCTCTGTCGGTGGACATGTAAATCCTCCTCTTCTCGTTAATCGCTTTGACATTCTTCTTTGTGGGCTCTTTGAAGACGACTTTGTCTCCGAATTTGCCCTTGATCATTGCGATTGTCTCATTGTAACCTGCTTCTGAATCCATGATCAATCATCCACCAGGAATGCGCCTCTCTTGAAGTAGGCATCAATCTTCTTCTGCAGCAGCATGAATCCGTCGATCATCGCATCGGGCTTGATCGGGCATCCGGGGATGTAGACATCCACAGGCACGATCTGGTCAAGACCCTGTACGATATTGTACGAATCATACCAAGGACCTCCGGAGATTGCGCATTCTCCCATAGCGACGACCCACTTAGGTGCGGGAATCGCTTCATACAGACGCCTGATGTCCGGACGGAGTTTCTTGGAAATCCATCCGTTGATAAGCAGGATATCTGTCTGCCTAGGGGAAGAACGGTAAATCATACCGACACGCTCTGCATCGTATTTCGGTGCGGATGCTGCTGCCATCTCGATAGCACAGCACGCCAATCCGAAGTGCAGAGGGTGCATAGAGTTCCTCATTGCCCATGCCCAAACGGGACCGGTCAGTTTGTCGACGGTCCTCTTGGTACCGGCGCTCAACATTTCGTTGATCATTGCCGATGACCAGGTCATGAACTCATCTGCGCTCATTGCAACGGCATGCGGGTAAAGGCTCATATCCATATGGTTTCCTCCTTTTTGAGAGCATAAGCCACTCCTATGAGAAGCATACCGAGGAACAGGATAACCCAGAACTTCCCGGTGTCTGTAAGACTCGAGAAGGCCACGGACCAAATCATAAGGAAGGTAGCAACTAAGTCGAAAACGACGAAGATGATACCGAACGAATAATACTGGAACCTGAACTGAACACGTGCCTGACCGATAGGTTCGGAACCGCATTCATAGGTCTTATCCTGCCACGCAGTCTTCTTCTTAGGTCTAATGAACCTCGAAACGAACCATGCCAATGGTGCGAACCCGAACGACAGAATCGCCAGGACCAACCATGGTAGATAATTCACAACTAGTGACATTGGTCGTCTGGGAGGCTTTATGCCTATTAAAACCCTCTTACGCGTACGTATATACTTTTAAGGAAAAATAGGGGGATTTTACCTGGGAGGACAGACAACGATAAATAACAACGACACGGATTGGCACACGATAGAATGACTGCTGAGATCGGATTCATCGGCGCAGGTAAGATGGCTTCCGCGATGATCGGAGGGCTCATCAAGAAAGGGCTGTTTTCCGCGAAAGAAATAATCGCATGCTGCAGATCGGAGTCCACAAAGGACAGGATTGAGAAGGAATTCGGAATCGTATGTTATCTCGATCCGAAGGATGTTATCGAACAGGCGGACACATTGGTCGTGGCGGTGAAGCCGGATCAGGTGAAAGACATACTCACTACGAATATCGCAGCCAATTCTGCGAAAAAGCTCATCATAAGTGTAGCTGCAGGGGTGTCAATCGGTACCTTAGAGAAGTATGTGCCAGACAGTAAAGTGGTACGCGTTATGCCCAACGTCTGCAGCTTAGTTCTCGAAGGAGCTTCGAGTTTCACTTTGGGAACGAAGGCAACGGAAGAGGACGGAGCGTTTGTGAAGAAAATTCTCGATTCGTTCGGCATGTCCTTCGAGATTGCGGAGAACAAAATCGATGCCGTTACGGGCCTCAGCGGAAGTTCTCCCGCCTACATGTTCATGGTCATGGATGCTCTTGCGGACGGAGGAGTTCTCATGGGACTTCCCAGGGATCTTGCTCTCGAACTCGCTGCGCAGACTATGCTCGGTTCCGCGAAGACATATCTTGAAACGGGACGTCATCCCGACGAACTCAAAGACAGCGTATGTTCGCCCGGAGGAACCACAATAGAAGGTGTGAGAGTGCTCGAAGAATCGAATTTAAGATCCGCTCTCATAAACGCAGTCGCGGCAAGCGCAAACAAATCAAAGGAGATGGGAAAGAAGGACTGAGTCCTTCTTTCCTTTTTTTCTTATAATATAGATATATATGGATATACACGGCAGTGCGGTTTACTGCTGCGTCATACGCCTCTTTCCTCTGTTGAGAGGAAGATAGGATTTCACAAGACCTTTCACCACACGGGGTCCGTTTGCCCAGATAGATCCTGTGTTCCAATCGAGATCCTTCTTGTTGTTGATCGTCGAGTTCATGAGTTCTTCTCCTTCCCTCTTGATACTCCAGAGTTTCTCGTTACGCTCGGCTTCGTCTTTGATGAGCATGAATTCGTCGACTCTTCTCATCACGTCACGTGCGTATTCCGTCCTTTCCACACGGGCTTTGTACATCTCTTCGGGAATACGTCCGGCCTCGAATTCCATCTTCGCAAGCTCGTTGGCGCAGTCGTAGGATGTTTCTGCGATCTGATCTCTGTTCATCCATTTCGTTTCATATGAGAGTACTAACTTCCACGAAGGATTTTCGGAAATCTTCCTGTGCTCTTCCAATGTCCTTGCAAAGAACCTGTATCCCCATTTCTCCGGGTTCTCGAATGCTCTGCTTCCGGGATCCACGAAGGGTGCGAACGGTGCATTGTAGATGAAAAGTCCGTCGTCTTTCTTAACGAGATCCCACAGTCCCTTCGATGCCCTGACACTGTCCAAAGCGGATTCCCTTGTCTGAGAGGGAAGTCCCGTCATGTAGAACAGGTCGAAACGGACACATCCGTTTGCGAACGAGGATGTGATTGTTTTTTCTATGGAACGGTTGTCGTAACCCTTACCCATGGCCAATCTTACCGCTTCGTCGTGTGAATCGGGTGAGAATTCCATGGAGTATTCTCCCACATTGTGATTGACCATGCTGAAGAATTCCTCTCCGGCAGGAAGGAATAATTCGAATGCAATGTGATTGTCTACACCCGAGTCATGAATACCTTTGAACAGACGCTCTGCGTAATCCTTTCCGCCCTGTCTCGGATCTCCGATGATGAAGATAGGTGTCTTGAGGTATTCGCTTACGGATGCAATATCCTCCGCAAGTTTCTCCGGACTCCTGAATGCGGCCTTTCCTCTGCAGAGTAATCTCTTATTCGCTTCGTGGGAACCTCCGCACTCGGCGCAGTTGAGAGAACAGCCTCTTACCGTGAACACCGAAAGCATCGGGAGCTTATCCCAACCCAACCAGGGGAGTGCTCCTTTGATATCCATGTGCCTTATGGTGTTCTTAATCATCGTTCCGTAATCGAACTTGACCCAGTCGATGTCATCGGGAACGAATGAAATCTCATTGTAGTGTGGCTTTCCCTCTTTATCTTTCCACGCAAGATTCGGCACATCGGAGAAGTCTGTTGCACCTTTCTCGATAGCCTGCATCATCTTTACGTGGGGGATTTCAGTGGAATCTCCGCGCATGACCATATCGATCCACGGCATGGC
>CAVFUJ010000030.1:0-13206 GCA_963625795.1 Anaerovoracaceae bacterium | reverse complement strand
TCTTCATGGCATACAATATCCTTTACTTCCAGGAGATTGCCATAGGATGTCCTCTTTCGATGGTCTCCATTTTACTGTATACGGCACCGTTCTTTGTGTTGGTATTATCGGTACTGATATTCAAGGAAGAACTGACGGTTCAGAAGGTGCTGGCACTTGTTATCGCATTTATAGGATGCGCTCTTGCCGTGGGACTTGTCGGAGGAAACGACGGGCTCAACATGACAGGTCTTTGGATGGGTGTCGGTTCCGGTGTGACGTATGCACTGTATACAATCATCAACAAATCCCTTCTGAAAAAATACGATCCGATGACACTGACATTCTATGCATTCGGAATATCTGCGTTATGTCTTCTTCCCTTTGCCGACGTTATGGGAATATTCGATATCGCAGTGAACGTTGAAGGTTCAATCTTCTGGATGCTCGGATTGGGTGTTTTGATTACACTGATACCTTACTTCCTGTACGGATGCGGCCTCAGAGGATTGGATGCGGGATATGTTTCGGTACTTGCGTTAATAGAACCTATGGTTGCCACCGTAGCGGGATTCCTGATGTACGGTCAGACACCCACGGCGATGAAATTATGCGGTATCGTTCTCGTCATCATCGGTGTAGCAATACTCAATATCAGACTGAACAGGCCTAAGAGACTCCAACCCTGAACCGCCGTTTTCGATAATCTTTCTGTAAAGATCTTCGATTACTTCGGAAGGCGTGAGACCTTTCTGAAGAAGTATCCTTTCCGCTCTTTCTTTCACGATAGGATCGATGCGGGCATTGATTACGGAACCTCTCTTGAGGGGGATCTTTCCGTATGTCACTTCGTCTCTGATCGATGCGATGTACTCGGCGTACATCATGTTGTTTTCTTTCGCAATACCGCGGATAAGATCCGTTGTTCCCGATCCGTACTGAGAAGATTTTTTGGGTCTTTTCGCAAGGAAGTCGAATCCCAGATGAACTGCAATCTTTCTGAGAACTTCTTTCCTCGAATCCATGTCTTTGGGTCTGAGGATTTCGGGATCTATTTCCGCTACAAGGGATGTAATCTTATCGTCAAGATACGGATAAATCAGTTCCTTTCCGAAATGTTCCGCAATCTTAAGCTCACAGGGAACGGAAATGTTCAGAAGTCTTTCCACACTTGCCGTTTTCAGTACTTCGTAATCTTCCGATGAAGCTCCAACGAATTTTGCACATCCCATGAAATACTCATCTGCACCCTGTCCCGTGAGAATGACATCTTCCTTTGCGGTCCTGCACACGCAGAGCAACGGCATTTCGTAAGAAACGGTAAAAGGATCGGGCTGTCCTGCGATTTCGATCATTTCTCTGATTAATCCGTGCATATCGCCTTTGGTTATTTTTGCGTGAACCATCGGGATTCCCGTTCTCTCGGAGAGATCTTTTGTCATCAGTACATCATGTGCATTCTTCGTACCGCACGAATAAAGTGTAACAGATTTGGCATATCTCTTTGCAATGGCGGATACCAGACCGGAATCCAATCCGCCGGAGCATGCGACACCGACATCCTTTCCTTCCGTTCTCTCTTTGATAAACGAGACCAACGCATCTTCCAGTTCCTGGTATTCGAACATATAATCCGCAGATTGACGAAACAGTCTTTAATTTTTTCATCGGAGTCTGTCACAGATTAAATACAGTCGTGCATTAGGCCGTCTTGTGTTAATCAGAGCCTCCTCATTATCGAAATCTTTCGGTCCCCTCCATGTGCTGACCGATGCCACTTTGCAGATTGACGAAGGACAGCGTGTCGGACTTGTCGGAAACAACGGTGCCGGTAAGAGTACGCTGCTGAGGCTGTTATTGGGGGAGGAGAAGCCTGACACGGGAGAGATTGTCCGCAGAACCGATAAAATTGGATATCTGCAGCAGTTCACCGAACTTCCGGATGATGCTACGCCGCGTGATGTTCTGAGCAGCTGTTACGGAGCGGTCGAGGAGATTAAGGCACGTCAGGCTGAGATTGACAACATTATGATGCAGGGCGGGGATGTGGATTGGAACGCTCTCGCTGAAGAAAGTGCCGAATTGGACCGTAAATTGGCTTCGTTTGAGGCAGATATAGGAACGAAGTTAGACGGTGTTTTCTCTTCAATCAAATTCCCTGTGGAGATTCTCGACAGAAAGATGAACACACTCTCCGGAGGAGAGAGATCGAAGGTTCTGATTGCAAAATTATCCGTTCAGGTTTCGGACTGCGATCTTCTGATTATGGATGAGCCCACTTCGCATTTGGATATCACAACGATTGAATGGATGCAGGATATGATTCTCGGGTCGAGATGTGCAGTTCTTGTTGTAAGTCACGACAGGTATTTCCTCGATTCAATCGTAACAAGAGTTATCGAGATCGAAAACGGAAAGACAAGAGAATACAAAGGAAACTATTCTCAGTTTGTCGAGAAGAAGAACGAGGCTATCGAAAGAGCTGCGGCAGAGTTCGAAAGATACGAGAGCCAGAAGAAGAAACAGGAAGCGATTGCGGAGCAGATGTTCCACGATCAGCGCAGGTATATGGCATCGTACAAGACAAGGCTGATGCTTATCGACAAGATGGAGAAGAAAGAAAAACCGGAAGAATCGAAGAAAATCTCCATCAGCTTCCAGGCTGCTCAGAAATCGGGAAAGAATGTTGTGATTTCAGAGAAAATGTCTATCTCGTACGAAGGAAAAACCATTCTGAACGATGTGAATCTCGATATTCAGAAGGGTGACAAAGTCGGTGTCTTCGGTGCGAACGGAGCCGGTAAGAGTACACTCATCAAAGCAATAATGGGTGAAATTCCCGTAAACGGTGAATTGTGGGTTGCACCCGGTGCGAAAATAGGCTATTATTCTCAGAACCACGAAGGATTGGATCTCAATCTTACGGCGGAAGAACAGATGCTGATGGTTCTCGGAAAGGACAGGAAAGCGGATGCGAGGAATATGCTTGCACGTTTCCTTCTGACCGAAGAGAATGTAACAAACAAGATGTCTTCGCTTTCCGGAGGACAGAGAGCCAGAGTGTCATTATGTATGCTTCTCAACGGCGCTACGAATCTTCTGATTTTGGATGAGCCTACGAACTACGTGGATATCGAATCGAAACACATGCTCGAACAGGCTCTGTCGGAGTACGACGGAACGGTAATCACAATTACACATGACAGGTACTTTTTGGATAATGTCTGTAACAAAGTTATCGAGGTTTCCGGTAACACCGCGAAGATGTACAACGGAAATTACACCGATCTCAAAGGAAAACCTGTCGCAAAGGCTGCGAAGCAGAAAGGAGATTCCTACCGTGTTCTCGCCCCGTTTACGAATTGGGCTCAGGGTAAGAAGTACGTCAAGGGTGACAGAGTCATCATCACCCCCGACGATATGCCCGGTTTCGAAACCGCACTGAATCAGGGCAAGCTCAGAAAGCAGTGATTATTCCATTGCGGCGTTGATTGCGACTTCGCAGATATCCATTGAATATTCCGCGATTCTTCTCACACTGCCTGTAATCAATCCCGTGGATATTGCGGCTTTACCTGTGAGTTTGTCGGTCATCTTCGATATTTTATCCGATTTTTCAACGATTTCTTTACATCTTTTGATACACTCGTTGGCGGAAACCATGTCTTTGCTTTTCCATGTGGAAACGGAGTCTGAGAACAGAGCGATTACTTCACGTCCTATGTCGACGATTGCCCTGTCGACAACATCCGTGGAATCATCATTCAGAAGAGAACACATGTTCTTGCTGAGCAACACGGCATGATCTCCGATTCTTTCGATTGTACGGCTTATCGTACTGCAGCGTGTGATTGCGGCAAGGCTCAGTCCCTGTTTCTGGGAGATTGTAACATCTCTCTGATTGATACTCACCTGTCTGAGAATCAGCCAATGGATTCTGTCGACTTCTCTGTCACGCTCACCCATTCCGTTCAGAAGACTGTTGTCTTTCTTATCAACCGAATCCAAAACATCGTTGAGCATATTGCGGACGAGAACAACCATCCTGTCGATGGATTTCATCGGTCTGATCTGTCCCGGATTCATGAGATCCTGAATTACGATGTGGTTATCGCTTTCCTCCATAATCTCCAATCCGATTGCAGTCTGAACAAAGGATGATGCTACGGAGATACACATATTGTTGAGATCTCCCTCGGAAATGAGTTCGATTGTTCCGTGACCTGCGATATATGCGCCGATTAGCTGTCTGTACAGGAAATCTCTGTCTTCGATATCGTCAGTCATTATTTTCTTGGACGGGAGTGTGACGGTTCCGTCGTGTCCTCCGGTATAGATTATCAGTGAACCGTCGCTCTGCGGCTGCAGGGAAACGGGATCGTTTTTCTTTAGTCCGACTGCTTCGGTCCATTCTTTGGGCAGTGTAATCATCATGGATGATCCGCCCGTAATCTGTACCTTTCTGATGTCCATGAATGAGGGACATTCATTTCTATATATAATCCTTTCAAAATATATACTTGAGAAAAGATTCAATTGAAGAATCAACTTTCTCCGCAGAAAAAATCATTATTTTTCTGATGTAATTTCATCGAATCTGTTGTTTTATAGATGTTTTACGGCTTAATCCCGTAATAAAAACCCATTTTTCGCTATATTCTATATAGAAAAAATAGATTACTATTTTCTATATTCGATTCTATATAATAAATCGAATAACTATATATTAAGTTCAGAAATAGTCACATTCAAGGTGAAAATCCTGAACAACAAGATCATTGCAGTATTCGCAATAGCGGTCATCGCGATCGCAGCTGTTGCAGCCGTCGTCGTTATGAACAACAACGGCAACGGAGATGACAGCAAGGGCGCCTACGCCGTTTCGCTCAACGGTGTCGACGCAACCGAAAAGAACGTTAACAACAACACATACGAAATAAAGAGAAATCTTATCGTTTGTACAATGGGCGAAGCCACAGGAAATGTGAAAGCATTCCTTAACTACGTTACGTCGGAAGACGGACAGAAGATCGTCGGAGAAGAATTCATTGCAATCTCCGAGAAGACAACTTACGAAGCACCGGATAAGAGCGGTAAGACAAGTATCACCGTTTCCGGATCCACTACGATTATGGACACAATGTCCCGTCTCGCAGAGGAATACACAGCAAAATACCCCTACATGTCAATCGCAGTCTCCGGAGGAGGTTCCGGTCAGGGTGCCAAGAACGCAATCAACGGTGTATCGGATATCGGTATGTGCTCGAGAGATCTCAAAGCATCCGAGACAGAGAAAGGACTTATCCCTGTCACAATCGGTAAGGACGGAGTCGCAGTCATCGTCAACGATGCAGGTGTCGACAACCTTACAACAGAACAGGTCGCAAAGATCTACAACGGAACATACACCAACTGGTCTCAGCTCGGCGGTAAAGACAAAGCAATCGCAGTAGTCGCACGTGAGGATGGTTCCGGAACACGTGAGTGCTTCGAAACTTCGATGACATCTGCAGTCGAAGACTGGAGTATGAAGTCCGAAGTCAACACACTCGCATCCACAGGTGCAGTGATCCAGACTATCAAAAACACAAGCGGTTCAATCGGATACATCAGTATCGGACAGCTTGTTAATCTGTAAGCGGTGTTTAGGATGACAGATGTTCTTCACGGCCGTGCAGGAAGAGAAGGTATCAACAAAGATACGGCTATGAGATACGTGCTCACGGCAATCGCTTCGACGGCCGTGTTGATCATCATACTGATCATCCTGTTCATTGCAGGTAACGGAGTAAAACTCTTCACAGATGTCGATCCGATATCATTCCTCTTCGGAACGGAATGGTCTCCTTCGGACGGCCTCTACGGTATCGTGCCGATGGTTGTCGGCACGATCCTCGTAACCATCGGAGCGGTGGCGTTCGCATTTCCCGTCGGTCTTTTGGCCGCAATTTACATATCGGAATTTGCGTCACCCAAGCTCCGCAGTATACTGAAACCTCTCTGTGAGGTATTCGCGGGAATTCCTTCGGTCGTGTACGGTTTCTTCGGATTGGTGGTTCTGGTACCTTTCCTTTCGAAGATCTTCGGAAGTCACTTGCTGTTCGGTTCGTCGTGGCTTGCGGCATCGATTGTACTCGGAATCATGGCATTGCCTACAATCATATCCGTTTCCGAGGATGCGATACGTGCGGTTCCGAACTCATACAGAGAAGCATCCGTTTCAATGGGTGCAAACCGCTGGGAAACCACTGCCAAGGTAATAGTTCCCGCAGCAATTGCAGGAATATCCGCAGCAGTTACGCTCGGTATCGGAAGAGCTATCGGAGAGACGATGGCTGTTATGATGGTTTCCGGTAACGCGGCAATCATCCCCGATCCTCTGTGGAATATATTCTCGCTCGTAAGTACGATGACAGGTACACTGGCACTTGAGATGCCGGAATCGGTCGTCGGAGATACACATTACAATTCACTCTTCATGCTCGCATTGGTGCTCATGATCATGGTCTTCGCAGTGAACCTGATCGCAAAGATGGTTACCAACCGCATGAAACGTAAGTTCTACGGACAGGCAACCGAGAGCCGTTTCGGAAAGCTGTCGGAGAACTCATTCATGACGAAAATCTACAGCAATAAAGCTGCAATTATGAAGTTCTCAATCTACTTCCTGATATTCATAGTGGCATGGATGATTCTCTCACTCCTGATGAGCGGTCTTACATCATTGGTAGTATCCGCAGTCATCGCAGTCGGTGCGTACGGTCTCATGAGATTTAACGGTACACTGAATCCCACAGACAGAGAAGACATCGCGAAATGTGTGCTGATTTTGGATATGGCATTCGTGCTGCTGATTTTAGCAGTCATAATCGGAGATATCCTCATCAAAGGAATTCCGAGTCTTTCGTTGGATTTCATTACATCATCGCCGTCGAGAGGCGGAAGAGCCGGAGGAATCATGCCCGCAATTGTCGGTACTCTGGAACTTCTTGCAGGTACGGCGGCAATAGCACTGCCTCTGGGTATTCTCACAGGTATCTACCTTGCGGAATACGCAAAGGATAACAGATTCAACAGAATCATCCGCGGTGCGATAGACACGCTGAACGGTACGCCTTCGGTTGTCTTCGGTCTCTTCGGAATATCCCTGTTCGTGATATACTTCGGATGGGGCTATTCGATGGTTGCCGGTTGGGCGGCACTTTCGATGATGATTATGCCCGTAATAATAAGAACAACAGAAGAAGCGATGAGAGCCGTACCCAACGAACTCCGTGAGGCTTCGAGAGCAATGGGTGCCACTAAGTGGCAGACAACATACAAAGTTGTCTTCCCCGCAGCAATCGGAGGAACGGTTACCGGTGCAATCCTCTCTCTGGGACGTGCCGCCGGTGAAACGGCACCTATCATGTTCACGGCAGCCGTGGCTTACCAGCCCGGTCTTGCAAAATCGATAATGGATCCTGTCATGGCACTCCCGTACCACCTCTACTACCTGACGGCGGAGGTTCCGGGTACGACAGGAAATCAGTACGCAACGGCAACAGTGCTGCTGATAATCGTGCTGTCACTCTTCGTGGCGGCTTCACTGGTCAGGAGTCATTACAGTAAGAAAGTAAGGTGGTGAATCGGATGGATTCATGTGATACGGTACAGAACGGAACGGCTGTGGATATACAGAACGTCAGCCTCTGGTACGGTGAGAAACAGGCACTGTTCGATGTGTCTATGAAAGTAAAAGAAAAAGCAATCACGGCATTGATCGGCCCTTCGGGATGCGGTAAATCTACGCTTCTCAGATCGATTAACAGAATCAACGACCTTGTGGAAGGATGCAGACTCGAAGGAAAGATGATGTTCCGCGGAACGGACATCTACGCAAAAGATACCAATGTGAACGAACTCCGTATGAAGATCGGCATGGTTTTCCAGAAACCGAATCCCTTCCCTATGACGATAAGAGAGAATCTTACGTACGGCCCGAAACTTCAGGGAATCAGGGATAAGAAGGAACTCAATGAAATCGTGGAATCCTGTCTTCAGAAAGCCGCATTGTACGACGAAGTGGCGGACAGATTGGATAAGTCTGCGCTGGGTCTTTCGGGAGGACAGCAGCAGAGGCTGTGTATCGCAAGGGTACTTTCGGTGAATCCGGATGTTATCCTCATGGATGAACCCACATCCGCATTGGATCCGATTGCTACCGCAAAAATCGAAGATCTTGCCGTCACTCTGAAGAAAGATTACACTGTAATTATGGTCACACATAACATGCAGCAGGCATCCCGTATCAGCGACGATACAGGTTTCATGTACCTCGGAAAGATGATTGAATTCGGAGATACCGCTACTTTGTTCAACAAACCGAAAGAAGAAATGACTGAGAGATACCTTACAGGAAGGTTCGGATGATATCATGCAGAAAGCGATAGAAGAAATGGATGCGGTTGTCGCAGAGATGAACAAAATGGCCGAACTTACGGCCGGAATGATCGAAAGATCTATCAAAGCTCTGTCTGAGGACGATAAGGAACTTGCTTCGTCTGTCATGGATACTTTCGAGAAAGTCGACCGTTACGACAGATGTATCGAAGAGAAGGCACTGAGAGTACTGTGTCTGTACCAACCGCGTGCGACGGATATGCGTACGATGGCTACGGTGCTGAAGTGTATCACATATCTTGAGAGGATTGCGAAATACAGCAGGAATATCTCATCTGCGGTAAAGAATCTGAACGGAACTGTTCCTGCGGAATATGTCAGTTCGGTCGTTACCATGGGTGACACCGCTATAAACATGGTAAGAATAGTGATAGACGGTTTCAGGAACCGTTCGGTAGACGGATTCGATAAACTGCAGGAAATGGATGACACTCTCGACGAAGGACTCAGGAAGAATTACGAGTCATTCATCGCATACATCAAGGAAAACCCGTCATCTGCGGACGATTCGATTTACTGCCTCTCGATGATGAAATACATCGAGCGTATCGGAGATCACGCATGTAAGGTTGCCGAAAAGGTCACTTACATGGTGACGGGATTTCATACGGTAATTGTCTGATTACTCAACAGTAACAATATCTTTTCCGACGAGATCGGTCAGCCTGATATCCGAAAGGTATCTGCTGATCATCCCGTCCAATTCTTTCCATATGGGTAATGTCCTGCAGACCGAACTGCGTTCGCATCTGTAATCGGGATCGAGACAGGATACCGTAAGTATAGGGCCTTCGGCAATTTCGATAATATCCAAAACGGAACATTCGGACGGGTCCACGGCGAGTTCGTAACCTCCTCCCTTACCGTGGACCGCTGTCACGAGTCCCGCTTTGGTCAGTTGGGGCATAATCGCTTCGAGATATTTCAGAGAGATATTCTGATCTTCGGCAATGTCTTTGAGAGGAACTTTCTTCCCGATATTTTCGGTGAGTTCCACCATCACACGTAAGGCATATCTCCCTTTGGTCGAAACGATTGCATTCATGATTATTCCCCGAACACCGGAGTGGACAGATATCTTTCCCCGGTATCTGCCATAATCACTGCAATGTTCTTACCTTTATTGGAAGGTTCCTTTGCGATTTTTACCGCAGCCCAGAGGGCTGCACCTGCGGATATGCCCACAAGTATACCCTCTTTCTTTCCGATGAGTCTGCATGAAGAGAATGCATCTTCGTCTTCGACTGCGATGATTCTGTCGTAGATTTCCGTATCCAACGTATCGGGAATGAATCCCGCTCCGATGCCCTGAATCTTATGACTTCCCGTTTTTCCTTCCGAGAGTAACGGAGAACCTTTCGGTTCCACTGCGACCACTGACACATTCGGATTCTTCTCTCTGAGATATTTTCCGGTGCCTGTGATTGTACCGCCTGTTCCCACTCCGGCAACGAGAATATCGACCTTTCCGTCAAGATCTCTGTAGATTTCGGGACCTGTGGTGTCATAGTGTACTTTCGGATTTGCGGGATTCACGAACTGTCCGGGAATAACCGCATTCGGAATGGTTTTTGCCAATTCATCCGCCTTTGCGACGGCTCCTTTCATTCCTTTCGGTCCTTCGGTGAGTACAAGTTCCGCACCGTATGCTTTGATGAGCTTACGGCGTTCTGCGGACATTGTTTCCGGCATTACAATTATTGTTCTGTATCCGCGTGCGGCCGCTACCGAAGAAAGGCCGATTCCCGTGTTGCCTGATGTAGGTTCCACGATTACGGAATCTTCCTTCAGTATTCCTTTTTCCTCGAGATCATCAATCATAGCTTTCGCTATTCTGTCCTTGACGGAACCTGCAGGGTTGAAGTACTCCAACTTAGCGTAGATTTTCGCATCAAGACTGAATTCTTTCTCGATATGGGTTAATTCCACCAACGGTGTGTTGCCGATTGTTTCGTCGATTGATCTGTACAGCATTTTCACTCATCTTCTGTTGCTTTGAATCCGTTTTCGAGGTCTGCGATTATGTCGCCGATGTCTTCCGTTCCGATTGAGAGACGTATCGTATTGGGTTTGATTCCGCATTCGAGGAGACTTTTCTCGTCAAGTTGCGAATGAGTTGTCGATGCAGGGTGAATCACAAGCGATTTCACATCCGCAACGTTTGCCAAAAGAGAGAACAGTTTCAGAGATTCGGTGAATTTCTTTGCTTTCTCGGCTCCGCCTTTGATTTCGAATGTGAATATCGATCCTGCGCCGTTCGGGAAGTACCTGTCATACAGTTCCTTCTGTTTCCCTGTCGCAAGAGAAGGATGATTCACTTTCTCGACATCCGGGTGTTTTGAAAGATATTCCACGACTTTCAGTGAATTCTCTACCTGACGTTCGACACGGAGCGAAAGTGTTTCCAATCCGAGCAGAAGGAGGAATGAATTGAAAGGTGAGATTGTCGCACCCTGATCTCTCATGAGGGTCGTACGTATCTTTGTGACGTATGCCGCCTTTCCGGCTGCTTCGGTGAATACGATTCCGTGGTAGGACGGGTTGGGTTTACTGAGCGTGGGGAATTTATCATTGGCTGCCCAATCGAAATTTCCGCTGTCGATGATTACGCCGCCCATTGCGACACCGTGTCCTCCGATGAATTTGGTAGCGGAATGAACTACGATATCTGCGCCGTGTTCGATAGGCCTTAAGAGATACGGTGAAGTGAACGTACTGTCAACGATTAACGGAATTCCGTGTTTATGCGCTATTTCCGAAATCGCTTCCAAATCCGCGATATCCGAGTTGGGGTTGCCCAACGTTTCCGTATAGAGTAATTTTGTATTCTTTCTGATTGCTTTCTCGAAATTTTTCGGATCCGAAGGATCTACGAACGTTGTTTCGATTCCCTGTTCCCTGAGTGTATTCGCAAGGAGATTGTACGTTCCTCCGTAGAGATTTCCCGAAGAAACGATATGATCTCCCGCCAATGCGATGTTCTGTATTGCGTATGTTATCGCAGCGGAACCCGTTGCGGTAGCCAATGCACCGACACCGCCTTCCAACGCCGTCATCCTCTTTTCGAAGACGTCGGTCGTGGGGTTCATCAGTCTTGTGTAGATGTTGCCCGGTTCGGTAAGAGCGAATCTTCCCGCTGCCTGTTCCGAATCTCTGAAAACAAATGATGTTGTCATGTAGATCGGAACCGCACGCGAATCCGTTGCCGGATCCGGATTTTCCTGTCCTGCATGTACCTGCAGTGTTTCGAATTTGTAGTTGCCTGTCAAGTTTATCACTGAAACCGAGTACCGCAAAATTATATTTAACACTTACCTACTATGTTGGTAGGTAAATACAAATAGTGCAAACGGAATAGCACGTTTTGAGGAGAAAAATGCCGATAAACATACCCGAAGGACTGCCTGCAGTATCCGCATTGGAAAGCGAAAACATATTCGTCATGGACAGCGACCGCGCCAGGACACAGGATATCAGACCTTTGGATATCGCAATACTGAATCTTATGCCTACAAAAGTGGAAACCGAGATTCAGTTGCTCAGATTACTCAGTAACACTCCTCTTCAGGTAAACGTGGATCTTATCAGACCTTCCACACACGAATCGAAAAACACATCTGTCGGCTACCTTACCAAATTCTATAAGAAATTCTCAGATGTGGAGAACCGTTACTATGACGGCATGATCATCACCGGAGCTCCGCTTGAAGACATGGATTTCGAACAGGTGGATTACTGGGATGAGATGTGCAGAATCATGGATTGGACGAAAGAACATGTGTGGTCCACGATGTACATCTGCTGGGCTTCCATGGCCGGACTGTATCATCACTACGGCATTCCCAAGAGAAGTCTTCCCAAAAAGAGGTCGGGTATATTCGAATACAGAAACGTAATCGAAACGGAACCTCTGATGAGGGGAATCGATGAAAAACTGAAGATACCGCAGTCGAGACACGCAACAATCTACGCCTCGGATATAAGGGCAAATCCGAGGCTGAATATTCTGGCGGAATCTTCCGACGGAGATACGGGAATAGTGGTTTCCGACGACGGGCAGATCTTTATTACGGGTCATTTGGAATACGACAGACTGACACTTGCCAATGAATATTCCAGAGATCTCGACAGAGGCCTCAATCCCGAAAAACCGGAGAATTATTTCCCGAACGATGACGACAGATACGATCCTGTAATTTCATGGAGAAGTTATTCCACGCTGATTTTCACAAATTGGCTGAATTACTACGTCTATCAGCAGACACCGTATGATATCAGAGATATCGGTAAGAAAGGAAAGAGGTAAGATTTTCCGTTCATTTCCGACGGAAACATCATCGGACCATACAACCGACTTATTATACACAACACGTTACGGATTCGTAATCAGGTGAAAAGATGAACGTCCCGCGTCTGATGATCGCAGCCCAATCAAGCGGAAGCGGTAAAACAACCGTAACATGCGGCATTCTGCAGGCACTTGTCAACAGAGGGATGAAAGTTTCATCGTTCAAATGCGGTCCCGATTACATCGATCCGATGTTTCACAGGAAGGTAATCGGTGCGGATTCGGCTAACATTGACACTTTTTTCTGTGATGACGATCTTCTGAAGTATCTTTTTTCAAAGAATTCCGAAGGCTCGGATATTGCGGTTATCGAGGGAGTTATGGGATTCTACGACGGTTCCTGTCTCGATTCGAGTAAGGACAGTTCGTGTGATATTTCCCTGAAACTCAACGCTCCTGCGATACTTATTGTGGATTCCTTCGGTTCGTCTTATTCC
>CAVFUJ010000029.1:0-13239 GCA_963625795.1 Anaerovoracaceae bacterium | reverse complement strand
GCTCCGTTGTGCGTCGCACCCCCCGCGGGTGCGTGGATTGAAGCGAGTACTACAGACATGTCCGAGGCATTACTTGATGGTCGCACCCCCCGCGGGTGCGTGGATTGAAGCTGTATCGATACCCTGTACCGCGGAATACTCAATCTGTCGCACCCCCCGCGGGTGCGTGGATTGAAGCGGGATCATCCGCCATCAGGGAAGCCAGCGTGTGTAGTCGCACCCCCCGCGGGTGCGTGGATTGAAGCTGTCAGACGGTACAAAGATACTACATTGCGACGAGTCGCACCCCCCGCGGGTGCGTGGATTGAAGCGCGAAGGTTCGCGAAACTTCCGAGAAATTGAAAGCCGTCGCACCCCCCGCGGGTGCGTGGATTGAAGCCACGAGGACAACGTATACGTTTACATCGACAGGGAGTCGCACCCCCCGCGGGTGCGTGGATTGAAGCACGAAAAACTACCAGCTGGTCGCTGACGATTGGGTCGCACCCCCCGCGGGTGCGTGGATTGAAGCCCTTAAACCCCTCCATATAGCACGAACGGCGGAGTCGCACCCCCCGCGGGTGCGTGGATTGAAGCCTTCGTGACCCCATGTTCCGCGCACAATACCGTCGTCGCACCCCCCGCGGGTGCGTGGATTGAAGCTTGCCGTGCTTTTAGCCAGATTGTGATATGCGAGTAGTCGCACCCCCCGCGGGTGCGTGGATTGAAGCTTTTCCGACGACTGCCTTAAGCCAGCCGTCTTTGGTCGCACCCCCCGCGGGTGCGTGGATTGAAGCCTCGCAATCTGTGTCGTGTGTGATGCCGATGTGTTGTCGCACCCCCCGCGGGTGCGTGGATTGAAGCTTGACTATCTCGGCGCATCATGTGTCCCTATTACCGTCGCACCCCCCGCGGGTGCGTGGATTGAAGCGACACTCTCTGCGAGCTCGCAGAAGGTCGCTACGCGTCGCACCCCCCGCGGGTGCGTGGATTGAAGCTCCAGCAACCGCTCCACCGATATAACCAATAGCCGTCGCACCCTCCGCGGGTGCGTGGATTGAAGCACGTACTCTTGGATGTACGGAATGATGCGTACGTTGTCGCACCCCCCGCGGGTGCGTGGATTGAAGCGATTGCTTCGGGAATGATGTCATTCGCCCATATAAGTCGCACCCCCTGCGGGTGCGTGGATTGAAGCTTAATGACGTAACTGCCTATGTTAATGGCATTTGGTCGCACCCCCCGCGGGTGCGTGGATTGAAGCTTGTACAGGTACGTACCAGCGGATGAATAAAGTAGTCGCACCCCCCCCCGCGGGTGCGTGGATTGAAGCTTGGAACTCAAAAGAGACCAGAAAGACGAGGTCGTCGCACCCCACGCGGGTGCGTGGATTGAAACTGCTCATACCACGGGATATTGAATGATAGCGGCATTCGCCCCTCTGGCAGGCGTATGTCACCATATGGAGATTAATCAAATATTATAAAGCAAATATTTGCAAACTCTGTGCTGTTACATTATGCCAGGCAATAATAGATTATGTGATGGAGGTATATACGGCACCCCTTTCGGGGTGCCGGTTAATGAGTTTACTCAATCTTGAGGATGACCATATCCTTCTCAATTGTGCTGTTGGCTTTGATGCCGAAGGTATCCACCAACACGCCGAGAATATTCGGTGTGATGAATCCGGGGAGCCTGGGGCCGAGCATGATATCTTTGACACCGAGACTGAGCAGTGCCAGCAGTACAAGAACTGCTTTCTGTTCGTACCAGGATATGTTAAAGGCAATCGGGAGTCCGTTTACGTCTGTTCCGAATGCTTCCGCCAGTGCATTTGCGATAACGACCAGTGAGTAGCAGTCGTTACACTGTCCCGCGTCGATGATCCTGGGGATGCCTCCGATGTCCCCGAGATCCAGGCTGTTGTACCTGTATTTGGCGCATCCCGCCGTGAGGATGACGGTGTCGGAGGGAAGTTTCTCGGCGAATTCTCTGTAGTATTCCCTTCCCTTCTCCCTTCCGTCGCATCCGGCCATGACGACAAATCTCTTTATCGCACCGCTCTTGACGGCATCAATGACCTTATCCGCAAGTGCAAGTACCTGGTTGTGTGCGAGACCTATGGTAAGATCTTTTCCTCCGATGTCCTTCGGCGCTGCGCATTTCTTCGCTTTTTCAATCACAGCGGAGAAATCCTTCTTTCCGTTCACGGATTCGATGTGTTTTGCACCCTTCACACCGGCTGTTCCGGTGGTGAAGAGTCTGTCCTTGTACGAATCTCTGGGGATGAGGACACAGTTCGTGGTAGCGACGACGGGTCCGTTGAATGACTCGAAGTCATCCTTCTGGGCGTACCATGCGCCGCCGTAGTTGCCTTTCAGGTTGTCATATTTCTTGAACGCGGGGTAAGCGTTCGCAGGCAGCATCTCGCCGTGGGTGTAGACGTCGATGCCTGTGCCTTTTGTCTGTTCGAGCAGCTGTTCCAGGTCCCTGAGGTCGTGACCGGTGATCAGTATTCCGGGATTCTTCCCGGCTTTGGTGCTTACGGTGGTTAATTCAGGGTTGCCGTAAGTTTCCGTGTTAGCCTTGTCGAGAAGTCCGAGACACGTTACACCGACTTTTCCGCACTCCATGTTGAGTGCGACGAGTTCATCCGCAGTCTTCGCTTCAGGGAGAGCGGAGAGTGCTTTGACGATGAAATCGGTCACAGATGCGTCCCTGTATCCCAGTACCGCGGCGTGGTGGTAATACGCCGCCATCCCCTTGATACCGAAAAGGAGTAACTCTTTCAGCGATCTGAGGTCTGCGTTCGAATCCAAAGATTCAATGTCGGTACATCTGATCCTGACATCTCCGATGAGAGCTTTCACTTTCGCAGTCTGTTCTCTGATACGGTCGATGTCGAAGTTTGTGTTTGTGAGCGTCATGAAGAGGCCGTCGACGATGAGATCTGCATCTTTCTCCCCGACGTTACCCTTGGAAGCAAGTTCGATCATTGTTCCGATGAGCAAATCCTGAGCTTCCGCGAGCTCCGCATTCTTTCCGCACACTCCGTTTTTGACACAGCCTGTACCGGCTATGGTTTCTTCGCATTGTCTGCACAGCAAGTTCAATCACCTTCGGTATCAATTTGATACTAAGTATGTAAATGATACTTGACTATAAATAGCGGAAAGTTTCTGAACGGTAACTATGGATCACGGGTGCACAGTGTACCGCACGATGGAATATCTTTCGAAAAGATGGGCCGTACTGATATTACATGAATTAAGCAAAGGAGAAGAATGGAAGAGATTCTCCGATATCAAGAAAAAAATGCCTGATATAACTCCCAAGGTGCTTACGGAACGTCTCAGAGAATTAACCGAAGAAGGATTGATTGAGAACCGTGTGGATGCTTCTTCTGTTCCTGTGAAGAGCGAGTACAGACTTACTCCCGCGTCGTGGGAACTGATGGATATTGTCCATGATCTTAAGATGTGGGCGCTGAAGTGGAAGATAGACAATCCCGCGTGTGCGGGGCAGTCGTGCAGAATCTGCACACTGTGATTGTTTTTTCTTTATTCTCTTTCTGTTTTGTATTAGGGAGAGAATACGGGATGATACCCGTCCGCGGAACGGACGGGTATCACTCTTACTGTTTCTTTTCTCCGAGACTGCGCATGGCGGCGACGGTCGCCGCCCTCAGTGCGGAAGGTGTGTCTTTACCTTCTCCGAAGATTATTACGTCGTCTTCGGAAGGATTTACGGCCCCGATAATCTTCTCCGCAGATTCGGGATACATTTCCGAAATATCGGTATCCGGAGGCATCAGCAGTCTTCCGTTTCTGTAGACTACTGTGGTACACCCCAATCCTCCGGCGTATATGCCGCAGTCTCTCTGCAGCATACCGTTTGTTATGCTTTCCGCCGAATCGATTACTTTTACGGCCGCCTGCACTCCTCCGACGGAGCACTCGGGCAATGTGCAGTCGGCAAGAGATATCGGGCACAAATCCATGAATATCTTTCCCGCTGTACTTAACACGGAACCGGTGCGGTAGATGTCGATGAGTCCGGATGCGGACAGTGTTTTCAGTATCGATCTGATACTTCCGTATCCTACGCCTATTTTCTCCGCGAGGGCTTCTCTTCCGCATCTGCCGTCTCTGCCCATAATCATCAGTGCAGAGAGAAGATCGGCATCCATGTATCTCTGGGTCTTTGCGGAATCGTCTTCGTATGAAATTCTCAGTCCTCCGCGGTTGATGTCGATCATTCCGGTAATGTCTCCTGCAGTTTTACTGCCTGAGAAAGGGAAATCACTGCATCGGATATAAAGTTGGATGTATAATCCATTACATCCAACTGACTTATCTTGAAATAAGTTCGGTTAATGCGTTAACGGTATGTCGGGAATCCAACTGCGTTCCTTATTTATCGGGTACGCCGTATTTTACAGGTCATGAATAGCACGTGCGGCAGATTGTTTGACATCCGTATGACGGAGAGTGCAGTCTGCTGCGATGTGCTGATCATGTAACCGGTCCGAGAACCGGTTACGGGTGATTAACATGACAAACAGGAATGATTTGATAGGCATCCTGGCGTTCATCGCAGTCGTCACGGTAATTTTTACCGCAGTAGGACTGTCGGTTTCCGACGGGGTGGCCGGAGAAGGTGATGCGTCTGTTCCATATGAAGTTGCGGGCCAGACAATCACAATCACCGGCAATATTACAAGCGCAGACGTAATAAATATAGATGATGCAACATGGGCCGGCATCACGACAGTGGTCGTGAATAACACCGTCACATCAATCGCGGACAGCTCACTGTCCAAAGCGACGGCGGTTACCAAGATTACAATACCCGTGTCGTTCAAAGACAGTATGGCAAAGATCTTCGGTGCAGGTTATGATAAGGCTACCGTTGAATACAAAGATTCCGACGGCATGATCGATGTGTACATCGGAAGAGGTGTGACTCAGATTAAGAGTACTTACAAAAGCAACAGTAAAGTGAAATCTGTATTCATACCGGCTGAAGTAGAATCGATGACAGGGAGCGGAGTATTCGCAAACTGTACCGCACTGACAACAGTCATATTCGAGAAAGGTTCCAAGATTACATCGATTGCGGTAGATGCCTTTTCAAGTTGCAGCGCACTGAAATCGGTAACTCTTCCGGACAAACTTACTGCTATCGAAAGGACTGCTTTCGAGGATGCAAATAAGATCGAATCGATTGATTTCCCGGATTCACTGACCAGCATCGGCAATTACGCATTCAGCGGATGTAAGTCACTGACATCAATCACTCTTCCTGAATCGGTGACACTCAATCTCAATTCATTCAAGTCCTGTACCGCACTGAAAGAGGTCAAATTTGCCGGAAGCGGACCGAAGAGTATCGCTCCGACTGCATTCTCAGGTTGTTCGGCTTTGGAATCGGAAATAATTGCGGACGGCGTATTGTGCAATGCATCTCCCTCCGAAGACGGAATATATGTTGTTCCCGCAGGCGTGAAGGAAATTCTTGCGAGTGCGTACCAATACAGGACGAATATGACTAAGATCACATTCTCATCCACCGTTGAAACGATTGCCGCAAGTTCATTTGTAAACTGTACCAAATTGGAAACGGTAGAAGGGCTGACTGCAAATGTGAAAATCGGGAACAACGCATTCGCCGGAACGCCTCTGAAAGAAGCGCTTATCATAGAAACAACAACATTGGTTTATGTTTCGGAAAAGGCATCCGGTGAGAGCTATACAATTCCCAAAGAAATCACCAAAATAAACGATTACGCATTCGCAAAAAACACTGCAATCAAATCAGTCAAGTTCGAGTGCGACGCGACCACATTGGAATTGGGTACATACATTTTCAGCGGATGTACAAATCTTGCAACCGTCGAACTTCCGAAAGGAATTACATTCATTTACACAGGAATGTTCAGCGGATGTACAGCACTGAAATCATTCACAATACCGAGCACGGTTACAAACATTTACGCCAGTGCATTCGCATCGACAGGTCTTGAAGAAATAACAATACCTTCAACGGTAACCACAATGGAGAAGAACGCATTCCAGAAATGTGAATCTCTGAAGAAAGCAGTCTTTGAAGGCTCCGATATCAAATTCATCACACAGACATCAAGCGGAAAATCGGAATCGTCCTACATCTTCTCCGGATGTACGAGCCTGACTGATGTGACACTTCCTTCAAACCTCGAGACCATACCCACAGCTATGTTCTCGGGCTGTAAGGCACTGGCGACAATCAGTATCCCCACAACCGTTACTGAAATCGGTCAGTCCGCTTTCTCCGGTGTAGCCATCACCGAACTCAAACTCCATGAAGGACTTCTTGTTATCGGTACCAACGCATTCAGGGAATGTACCAAACTTACAACAGTTGAGATCCCGTCGACATGCTGTCCCAAGACAGGTACCAGTTGGAATGCAAAAGGCGGTCTGAATTCATACACATTCTACAAATCCGGTGCCGAGACCGGTATGAATGTCACCATTCACGGTAACACATACATCGGATCATATGTCTTCTACAATGTAAAGATTAACGAGCTGTACCTTGACGGTACGCCGACAATCGACAGTAATGCATTCAAAGACGCCACAGTCGGAAAGATTGTCGTCAGCGGCGGAGTCGGTTTCAACTGTACGTCTGTCAATGTGATTAAAGACAAAATCGCAGACGGAAAACTCACAGTTTACGCCAAGAACGGAGAGGAATACACAGAATATTCGATGATTGTCAGCAACAGTGCGGCAGATAAGACACTCACAATCGGAAAGGATGTAATCGCAATCGCACCTTCTGTGATGAAAGGCGCAGGTCTTACGGGAATCACCGTAGACCCCGAAAACAAATTCTTCACGCTGAAGGACGGAGCACTTTACTTTGAATCCAATAACACAAAAGCCGATGAATTGGAAGATGCAACGTTGATCACCGTACTGAGAGGTACAGCCGACAGTCCGGTCACGGACTTTGTTATCCCCGACGGTGTGAAAACAGTCGCACCCTACGCATTTGCCGGGAGCAGCACCGAAATGAACACTGTCACAATCGGAAAATCCGTCAAGTATCTCGACAGTTTCTCACTTACAGGTATCAAAGCGATTCTTATTGCTTCGGAGGATTCCGTACCTGATTACGATGCATACGTAGCCGGAGCGAACGGTACTGTGCTGTTCTTATCTCCGAATGCCACAGGTAAGATTGCAGAGAAATACATGTACGATGTAAGTGCACCCGCACTCTCCTTCGGAGGATACTACCTCAAAGACGGAGACAGTGTACTTGCAGTCAAGATTACGGAAGGTACCGTGAAGGCCATATCTATGAGCGGTACCGATGCCACAAAGAAAGTGACGATAACCCTCGAGGATGATTATGCCCAGAGTCAGAAGGACATGGTTGTGAAAGAGGGATGGGCCATAACAGACAAAACGCCTGCAATAACCGTGAATTCCGACGGAACATATTCTGTCACTTTGGATTCTACAGCTCCGAAGATGCTGACAGTAACAGGTGTCGAACTCAACAGATACAAGATTACGGTTGCAGACAATCCGTCGTACAAAGTATCGTTCTCGGTAGTCAACACCGATGTAGTCGTACTCGGCACCGATGTTCGTTTCACCGTGACAGTATCCGACGGATACAACGGCGACAGTATCGCCGTTAAAATCGGAGATAAAACACTCGAAGCCGTTGACGGAATTTACACATTCACAATCACAGACAATGTGACAATTACCATTTCCGGAATAATACTCGGAGACAGATACACCGTAACATTCAATTCCGACGGAGGATCCGATGTAGCCGAACAGACAATTATCCCCGGATACACAGCGGAATTCCCTGCGAACCCCACGAACGGAGACAAAGTCTTCTTCGGATGGTACGTTGACGACAAACTCTATGATTTCGCATCTGCAGTTAACGGCAACATTGCGCTGAAGGCAAAATGGATCTCCGCGGATACCGAGAAAGTTAAGATTTCGGTCAAAGCGGAGAACGGTACCGTTACGGCACGTTCGCTGAATGACAACAGTATCATCACAGGTGAGGTCTACAAGGGCACAACTGTTTCCTTCGTATTCACACCGAAGACCACAGGTTACGAAGTACTTTCGTGGAAGGTCGGAACCGAAACGGAGAGCACAAATGCTGTCGTGAAGACGATGACAGTTGACAGTAACACAGAGATTTACGTCTCATCTGTTTACAGTGTATCTTCATTCCCGTACCTCGAGACAGACATCAAGACTCCTGTAAGCGGCGACACATACAAGATGGCATGGAAAGCCAAAGGAACTGTCGGTTTCAACGGCATGGTTTACACTCCGTCCATCCTCGGCGATTACGTCTATGCATGGTCCGGTAACGAAATTTTCAAGATTTCACTTACCGACGGTACAATCGTCAAGAAAGTGGATACAGGCATCACTGTAACAGGTTACTACAACCTCGTCACTGTCGGTAACGGATACGTCCTTGCGGGACTTGCGGGACAGGTTTACGATACCGATCTCAACCCTGTGTTCAGACTGTACACCGATGACAGCACATATGTCGCCGAGCGTAAGGCATACTACAACGAAGGTTACTTCTACGTATTCACAGAGAAGAATGTGTACAAGTTCAAAGCAACGGATGCGGATCCGACTGCCAACAATAAACAACTCCCCGATGTATCCAACGCAACGAAGTATCAGCACTACATTGCATCCTACCAGGGACAGTCGAACCTGATATTCACCGATAAGTTCGTTATCGGACTGGAAATCGGCGGAGAAAGTTCGGAGAAGAGGTATGCCGTAACATACGATCTCGAAACACTCAATGTCATTGACAGTTACGAGTTCACGGGATTGGAAACAGCCAACCTCAACACAGGTTACATCAGCTACTACAACGGCGTGTTTTATCTCAACACCTACTCTCCCGGTTCGAGCATGTTCGGAACATCCGACGGTAATTGGATCAGTCTCGGAACGATAGAATTGGGTGAAGACGGTAAATTCAACCAGGTTACGGCACGTTACTACGACCTCGGAACTACAAGCTACGTTTCTTCGTTCATCGTTGTCGGCAACTACGGTTACGTCAATGCGGGTGAAGTGTTCAAAGTGTACGATGTAAAGACGATGGAATGTGTCAATTCAATCAAATCAGTCATGTCCCACGGTAACATGACCGTCTCGGTACAGGGTGACAAAGTGATTGCGTACATCGTTCCGTACACAAGTACAAAGACACTTTATGCGTTCCAGCACGATCAGACAACCAACACACTTACAGATGTAAGTCTTGTAAATGTTCTCGATACGGCTCAGTACGGTTCGCAGATTGTTCACTACGGACCCAACGGTGAGCTGATTTACTACAACGATTCAGGATATCTGTTCTGTATTCAGTTCGGATATAAGGCAAGCTTCGTCACTTCCGACGGTACGACAACGGAAGACATCGCATACTATGCAAGCGATGTGACAGAACTTCCGGATCTGACTAAAGAATGGTACAGCTTTGACGGTTGGTATGCAGAATCCGATTACAGCGGTGCCAAGATTACGGCGATTCCGAAAGGCGAGAGAGGCGATTTGGTATTCTACGCAAAGATTACCGGGATGACATCCGATGATTTCGTCAACGGAATCAAGGTATCTGCCTTTGCCGATAACGGTAAGAAAGCACTGTTCCAGATAGAGTCCGGTAAGAATGTCACATCCGTATCTGTCGTGGTCGGTTACTCGGCATACGTTACGGTTGCGGAAGGAACATTCCTCTGCCCGACATTCACCGAGACATTTGTAACCGATGTTACCAACGGAGCCGTGGACTTCACCAACAAAGACGGTGTCCGCATGGAATCCGTTTCGGTGTTCTGCTGTTATGAGTTCGGTTCGCTTGCTTATGCCACAACAATAACAAGCGAATTCGTCCCCGTGATGTCTTCCGCTGCAGAAGTCTCTGCGGATGAAGGTGTCACACTGATGTTCGACGGTGTTGCGGTTGCAGACGGTCAGACAGTGGCCTTCGGAACCTATACTGTTACAGTCAAGGGAGACGGATCCTCGTCATACTCCGTAAACGGAACCGCGGTCGCAGACGGTGTGAAACTGTTCTACAGCGGACAGAAGCTGACGGTATCGAAAATCTGAGCATCGGTGACGGTGAACGGATATGAACAGCAAGAAAATGTGTGCGATACTGGCCGTTGTGATGCTGGTGGCTGTCATCCCGATGACAGCCGCCGGCACCGACGGTGCCGGCAGTGTGAAATCGGGAACGGTTTCAGCCGACGGGATAACAGTGTCATACATCGATTCCGCCACGGACGGATACGGGCTGTTGGCAATATCCTACGACGAAACGCCGAAGGGAGAAACGTTCAGCATCGTCATCGACGGTGCTGCAACGGCTCCTTTCAAAAAGGCGGATCTCGGAGGACTGCTGATCCCCGTTCTTTCGGTCGGAAATCATACAATATCGGTCAGAAGCGACGCGGATACGACCCGTACCGTTACACTTGCCGTTAACGTCGGGGTGACATCCGTCACCCTCGACATCACCGAGAAGGCGGTGAAGAAGGGTGAAACATTCACTCTTACGGCAACAGTTGCACCATCCGACGTGACCGATAAAACGGTAACATGGTCTTCGAGTGACGACAATGTTGCATCCGTCGATGCTAAGGGAAAAGTCACTGCGGTTAACGGCGGTTCCGCCGTCATCACCGCCGAATCAGGCGGTGTGAAGGCCACATGCAGCGTGACTGTCACAGTGGATGTGATAGGCGTTTCATTGGACGTTACCGAAAAGACTGCAGAGAAGGATGAAACATTCACACTCTCGGCAACAGTCGTACCTTCAGACGCCACCGATAAGACTGTTACATGGTCTTCGAGTGACGAAACAGTCGCAACTGTCGACAGTGACGGTAAAGTCACCGCTGTGGGCGGAGGTTCCGTTGTTATTACGGCAACATCCGGCGGAAAGACTGCGGCGTGTAACGTCACGGTTACAGTCCCTGTGTCGGGTGTAACTCTGAATATCGCAGAGAAATCCGTCGCAACAGGCGAATCATTCACTCTTACGGCAACAGTCGTACCTTCGGATGCAACCGATAAGACTGTTACCTGGACTTCAGGCAACACAACAGTCGCAACCGTCGACAGTAACGGAAAAGTCACTGCAGTCGGTGCAGGTTCTGCAGTAATCACCGCAACGGCAGGCGATAAGACGGCAACCTGTAACGTCACGGTTACAGCTCCGGTCAATCCCGATTCTTCGAGTACGACCGAGAAAATAAACGAGGACGGTTCCAAGACGGTAACAGTCGAGGAAAAGAAGACAAACGAAGACGGAACAAGTTCCGAGACAAAAAAGGAAACAACGACTTCCGCCGACGGAAACAAAGTATCTTCGACGGAAACGGTTACGGTCAAAGATGAATCGGGTAACGTCAAATCGACTACCAACACAGTCGATGAAACGGTAACTTCCGCCGACGGTTCCAAGACGGAAAAGAAAACCGTCGAAGTAAAATCATCCGACGGAAGCATCGTGAAGACGGAGTCCGAGAAGAAAACTTCCAATGACGGAAAAGTAACAGAGGAAAAGAAACTCTCGATTGCCGATTCTTCATCGAAAATCACAACGGATGCGACCGCATCCGTAGATTCCGACGGAAAGGTAAGCGGAGAATCCACTGTTACCGTAGCAATCGATCCTGTCAAAACAGATACGAAAGCGGAGTACACACTCGATGCCGTAGCTGCGGGAGCAATCCTCGAGCAGATGGGCAATGTGTCTACACTCGTAGGCGACGTCACTCCGACGGTGAAAATTGTCGCAGATGATTCCTCAAAGACATCCGAATTTACCGTCCCTGTTTCGGTTATCGCCAAGATCTCCGAATCAAAAGGTTCGCTGCAGTTCATTTCATCTGACGGAACGGTCACGATGGGCAATGCCGTCGTATCGTCTCTGAAAGAGGAAGACGGCGATCTTTCGGTTCAGATTTCGAACGTTGATAAGGATACGGAACTTCCTGCGGAACAGCGCAGTAAGGTCGGAAGCAATCCCGTTGTCAGGATGACCGCAACGACACACGGAAAGGAAGTCCACGAATTCGGAGGAAATGTTACTGTATCCGTACCCTACAAACTTCCGAGCGGAAAATCCGCTTCGGATGTTTCGGCATGGTATCTCGCCGATGACGGTACGGTTACCGACATGAACGGTAAGTACGACGCAGAGAACGGAGTTGTTACATTCACAACGACCCACTTCTCAATCTACACCGTAGGTATTCTGGAGGAACAGATTGCCTCGGGAAGTAACGATAACACTCTCGTGATTGTCATTACCGTTATCGTGATTGTTCTTCTGGCACTGGGAGCGTTCTTATTTATCCGCTCAAGGAGGAACACAGGAACGGAATGAAACTTTTCGGGGGGACGGAAGTCCCCCGTTTTTAATTCAATACGTGCAGGACAGGCATATGACGTACAGAGGTTGATGTAATGGGAGAAAGAAGAAACCGCTCAGCGGAACGGAATCGGATTGTATCTTCGATACTGATTCTGGTCACCGTCACGGCAGTGATACTTATTGTTCCGTCCGTGATTTCCGACGATTCCGATGCGGCGGTCTGCGATAATATCCGTGTTTTCATCGAAGATGGGAACGGGAAATACGAAGAATCGACGGTGAGCGGTGTAAGCACCGTCAAAGGAGCCATAGAGGCTGCCGTAAAAGCTCAGAATAAAACTATAACATACAACGACAGAGGAAATGTCGCATCCGTCGACGGGAGGACGGTGGATTCCGACCATTCCTGGCGTGTACATCAGTGGCTTCCGCTCGGAACATCCGGGTGGGGCGTAATGGGATTCGATTCCGAATCGGATAAAATGATGAATTCAGGTACATCTTACTGTCTTCACGTATGTACATCGACGAATAACGACGGTACAATCGTTTATTCCGTACCCAATTTCAAACCCGTATCCACAGGATACGTTTTCATAAGATTCGCGAACGGTTTCGACGGTGACAACATCGACGTTCAGAACACATTCACTGCAGAGATCAGAACCGAAGGATTCTGGCTCGAAGGTACGGGTTCCTCAATGGGAGAGGTTCTGAAAAACGCCGTCGAATCCAATCAGCTGGATATTATACTCAAGACTGGTGCCGAGTCCAACGAAAACGACCTTCAGTGTTGGA
>CAVFUJ010000028.1:0-13286 GCA_963625795.1 Anaerovoracaceae bacterium | reverse complement strand
TTTTAATGTTCCGGTATACCGAAAAATTCCGTAAGAAAAATCCTTCCGGAGATATATCACATATCTCCGAAAAGATATCGTATGAAGATGTTTACTTCTGAAGGACTTTGACCGTGATGTACTTACCTTTGTGCTTGCACTTGGTAAGATCTTTGGTCATCCTGTTTCCGTAGTCCTTGTGAACTTCCACGACAGACGTATCGGGACCGATCTGAATCTTTCCTATCGCATTGTCATGGATTCTTGTGTTCCTGATGATGAAATCTGCAAGAGAAACTTTTCCGTAACCGTCGTTCTTACCGATATTCAGCTCAAACTTCACCATTCCGAAGACATCCGCAAGCTGGTCGTAATCAATGACTTTCTTGACGGTATCTTTCATTCCTTCTTCTTCGGGAACTTCACGCTTTTCGATGACCATTCCGCTGATACGGTGTCCGAATTCTCTGATGATGTGCTCTTCCTCGGATGTTACGAAGGAAATCGCAGTACCTTCTTTACCGGCACGTCCCGTCCTTCCGATACGGTGGATGTACACATCGATATCATCGGGCATATCGTAGTTGATAACGTATGTGATATCATCGATATCGAGACCTCTCGCGGCAACATCGGTTGCGATGAGAATATCCGTCTTGTCTTCCTTAATATCCTGAATGACTTTTTCCCTCTTGGACTGAGGTAAATCCCCGTGAATTGCTTCCACTTTGTAGTGAAGTTCGGATAATCTTTCATCGAGAATGTCAACCATTTTCTTGGTCTGACAGAAAATAACCGCCTTGGGTTTATCGATATCGAGAATCCTGCAGAGGGCCCAGATTTTGTTTCTCCTTCCCACCGAGATGTAATACTGTTTTGTGAGATCGAGAACAACCTCATCCTGGGAGACGGTAATCTCCTTGGGCTTGTCCATGTAGTCGTAAGCGAGGTTCTTGACATCCTCAGTCATCGTTGCCGAGAACAGAAGAACCTGTTTCTCCTTGGGCATCGACGACATGATAACTTCGATATCCTCGATGAATCCCATATCAAGCATTCTGTCCGCTTCGTCGAGAACGAGGACTTTGATCTTGGTGAGGTTCAGTGCACCTCTTTTAATCATGTCTCTTACACGTCCGGTGGTACCTGCGATGATATCCGAACCGTTCTGAAGCGATTTGATCTGAACATCGATATCGGCTTTCTTTCCCGAACCGCCGTAAACGGGGACGGTCTTGTGACCTGTGTATTTCGAAAGAAGATCAAACTGATCCGCGACCTGAAGTGCGAGTTCTCTTGTAGGAACAAGAACGATGGCAGACGGAGTCTGCTGTCCCGAAGGTATCCTTCCGAGAACAATCGATGCGTATGCACCTGTTTTACCGGTTCCTGTCTGTGCCTGTCCGAAAAGATCGGTACCTTCCAATCCCATAGGGACCGAAGCTTCCTGTATAGGTGTGGGCTCTTCCCATCCGATTTCGTCCATTGCTTTAGCTACATCCTCGGGGATGCCCAAATCCGTGAATTTACTGATCATGATAATGCATTCCTTCTGCCTGAGACTGACTCAGACACCTTACCTGATTCTGTTACTCGTATAGGTGAAGAGTATTTATAGGAATGGTAAGAGCGCAGACACCGCCACTGTCTTTCGGTCATTGAAAAGGTTTATATGGGACCAGCATATCTACGGATTACCCGTGTGAGCGTAGTGTAGCTGGTTATCACTTAACCTTGCCAAGGTTAGAACTCGGGTTCGAATCCCGGCGCTCGCACTCATTTCTTCCGAAGAGTGTTTCGACGCAGTCCACGCTCTCCATGTCTCCTGCGCGGTATCCGAATCCGAGGCCCGCAGGGAGGCCACAATCGGAGAGGATCTCCTGCGCAGATCCGGGGAATCCCGGGATGCACGCTGTTCCCAACTTAAGGATCTTTCCGCCATCTCTCCGGAATACTTCATACACACTCTCAACGAGCTCACCGAGAGCGAACGCCGTCTGCTCACAGCCGCAGTCTCCGAGCCCGGAAGGTCTGTGAGTTTGATAGCCGTGGTGAAGAAGTACCTCGGCGGCCGCCGCCCCTACTACAGGAACAAGCACCAGGGAGAAGTGGACATGATGCGTGCAGCCCGCAGATTATGGAACCGCGGATTAGCCAGCATATCCAAGATGGATGGTCTCAACATCATAACCGTCGATGAGGGGAGAGTTCGTCAGGCCATCCGCCGGGAGTTGGCCGCCAAGGCCCCGGGGGAAGAAAATGTTTACTTGATTAAGGGAACTTGCAAAACTCAAACTTCTCTCTCCCAGAAGGCATCTGGCCCACTCAAATCCGCCATAACCGACATGCCCCGGAGGTGCTCAAACCACCGTCTCGGCGCCTGCCGTCACCTCAAGGGCATAAGATGGATGTCCGAAAGCGATCGGGAAACGATTGCATCCTATTACAACTCCTACATCAGCGACATCGACGAGAAGATTATCGCCCTCCTCGACGGCCGCACCGACGTCATGCTCGGAATGGAATATTCCACAAGATTCAACGATATGAACAAGGCCAAGCGGAACCTGGACAACTTTGAGGACGTTATCAGGGCATCCTTCAACCTTAACAACAAAGAGAGAAAGGCTGTCTTCCTCACCCTGACCTCCGATCCCAACCTCCCCGATGATGAGAGGCAGGAACTGGAAGCCAAACGTCTCGCCGATTTGGAAAAGAAGATTGCTGCCTGCACCGCATCCGGTGCGTATCTCTCCCACCTCATCGCCGATCGCTACAGGATCCTCGGTCCCGACCGGGAGATCGCCGATCTGGAATCCATCAGGCGCAACCCGGAACAGGAGGAAAGATACGCCACACTGATCGCCGAGAGGGAGGAGGCCGTCGAGATACTGAAGGAGATACAGAAGGGAGTGGGAACAAGGAGACTGGAGCATCTCAACCACAGGCTCTCCGTTCTCAACAGGCTGGAACGCCATTATGACCCGGAGGGCCATCAGTCGCTGTGGGATGTCAACCGTTCCTTCTCCTATGCGTGGAACGGATTCCTGTCCTTCCTGAAGAAAAGGTTGGGGTACCGTCCCCAGTACGTCTGCGCTTTCGAATACACCGACACGGGTCTGATGCACTGTCACGCCATGATCTTTGTCCCCTATCTCCTGGACATACACGACATC
Organism: Anaerovoracaceae bacterium; assembly: GCA_963625795.1. Taxonomy (GTDB): domain Archaea; phylum Thermoplasmatota; class Thermoplasmata; order Methanomassiliicoccales; family Methanomethylophilaceae; genus Methanarcanum. Next base: position 10,131 of record CAVFUJ010000028.1, on the reverse strand, counting down.
AACCTGGAATGGGAACGTCTGGGTCAGGGTCGCATAGGATACGTATACGGCCTCAAGGCGAAATCCCGCGCCGTCCTCGATAAAGACGGAAAGAAGATCAGGAGATGGGAGTGGAAGTGGAGCAATCCCAGGAACAAACCCAAGGACTGCAAGGAGAAGGACGGCGGAGCCTATCTGGAGAAATATCTCAAAAAAGCGGTTTTCGCCCGCACCACATCTGGGGAATCCCCCTCCGCCGTCCATTCCGCCTATTGGTCCTTCAACAAACGCTTCTGGACCTGCTCCATGGCCCTCCGCAGGGAGGCCAAAGAACTCTCCGAAGAAGAAGGGCCGAGGCAACGGAACAGTAACTTCAGGTTCGCGGGGATTTATGATCGCGAGACGTTTGCAGAGATGGCCGAATCGTCGGATGATGTACTCTACGCCTACTTCCGGTACAATTCACCGTATTGGGATACTTTCCATCATTCGGAATGCTCGGACGGAGGTGGTTGATTGCATCGTTCCCGCGAGTCCATGATCAATTCCGTCAAAGCATACAGATCTATCCCCGATCTGCAGGCCCGTCAGAAGCGCGTCCTCCGTGCGATAAGGGATAATCCTGGATTATCCCGGAACGAGATTGCCCGTATCGCCGGAATGATGCCGTCCAATGTATCATCCCGGATTTCCGAGCTGATCAGGGAGGGATCGGTCGTCCCCGCAGGCAGGAAGAGGGACCCGATCACGGGACGGGCGGTTACCACATACGTACACAATCCGGAGGTGGAACGATGCCGCAGTACGACATCGAGATGAGAGAGCTCCCTGAGGATTGGCGCCCCGTCACCCGGGAGCGGAGGACACGGGCATACAGATTCGACAACTCATCGCCGGCGAACCTGGTGGATCAGATAGCCCTCACCACCGACCTTGGAAAATCTGAATTCGTGTCATACTCCATAAGATTGGGTGCATTCTGCGTCAGGATCCTCGGTGCGGATGTGCTTCGCATGACCGCATTCGTCACCGACGGCGACATGGAGCGTTTTTCCGCGTTGTTGACAGAGCTACAAGATATCAGGTTCAAGAAGGAATATGAAAAGGATGTGAGAGGAATGACGACACAGGAAGAATATGAAAGAATGTCCAAGGATGAGCTGATCAGAATATTGCTCACAATGGAATCAATGTACAGAGAACTCAATGCAGCTATGGCCGCCATAATGAGGGAGTGATAGGATGTATACCGATATGATCGACAGACACATCACCGTTGTAATCGAGTGCGATGTCGGGACCCTTCCCTATCAGAAGTACAGGAAGCTCACCGAACGCATCGGCCGCAGGTTTTGGTGGGAACAGGGTGACGGCTGCATACTAGTCGAAGGCATCGAATCCCTGATCCTGCCGGAGCTCACGGAATTGGTGGAACAATTCAATTACGACTACTCCGAGGATGTGGTCGTGCGTGTGGAGGTGATGTGATGGACTGGCATCCATGTAACGGATGCGAGAGCTGTCTCTATGTATCGGAGCTGAGGATGGAATACGGCGTATTGGTCAAGGCGGATGTTCCGTACTGCATCATCAAGAAGGCGTACGTTTCGGATCGTCGTAGACCGTGTGAACGCGGCAGAAGATTGGAATCTACGGCAAATGAAATGAGCAGTGAAGGCGTTAGGACAGTTATCGAGTGAAAGGGAGGTGAAAAATGAAGAAAGAGACGAAATGGGAGAAGTATGACAAACTGTCGAAGGACGAACTTGTGATCAGACTCGTGAAAGCGGAATCGGAGCACGAGATCTTCATAGGGTCCGTGGAATCCCTGGCCAGGGACGGGGATGATTGGCATATGCCGGATATAGGTGAGAAGCCACCGAAGGAATGGTTGGAGAAAATTATTGCATTCGCGAAGGAACACCCCTCGTCCAAGAAAGGTTATTGGCCGATGGATCTTCTGAACTACGGTGTGAGTTATGAGACAGCCCACAGACTCTTTGAAGAGGAGGACTGAGGATGTCACGGATTCTGAAGAAGATCGTGGCATCCAAAGTCACAGTCCACGCAGATAGAATCGACAGGCCGAAGAAGATACGTCAGACAGAATCTCATCATGCATACAGAACGGATGTGAAGGGAAATGTGAAGATCGCCGTTAATGAACAATATCCGAACGACGGTTCGGAACGGGAGAGGCCGAAGACTGAATCCATCGTATTTGGGGATTCCGCTACGATATCTTCCAGACGTATTTCCAAACCTAAATTTGACGAGAAGGTCCGTCAGACCGTGATTGTCATGAAGGATAATGTGCAGGCCATAGTCTATAAGAAAGGGAATAAAGGCCGTAAGGAATGATCGCTTTCGATAATTTTCAATCGTTGATATATAAACTACTTGGATTTTTTCGTTTTGTAACATTTCAACCTACTTAAATTCTGAAACGAAATCTATAATATCCGACGGATACGGCCGCAGCATCCCCGAGTCATAATCCCGGTACGTCCGTCAGGATATGATCATGTTCGATAATCCCAAAAAACCGATGATGGCGGCCATGATGACGCTTCTCCTCGCCGTATCATTCTGCATATCCCCCATGATCTGCAGCGACTCCGAAGCGGCTAACGGAGACTCATCCGCGAACCCCGTCGTCCTCGATATCGTGAAGGGACAGAAATTGGTCTACACGCCGACTTTCCCTTCGACACTCAGCCCGACGATCACCATTCCCTATCAGGGAACATCCTGGACCTCTACATCGGGAACTTATGCTTCTGTATCCGGATCAACGGTCACGGTCACCATTCCTTCGAGTTCGTCCTACAGCGAATACTATGTGGTGATTAAAGCATCAACCACGCAGCCGACTCAGACAGCGAATCAGTATGTCAAGTTCACCATCTCCGACCGTCTCACCCTGACGGGTGCGTCCGAGATTAAAACATATGTGGGCGGAACCGTAAACTGGACGCCTACAGTCAACCTTTCCGGCGCAACCTATTCCGTATCGCCGACACTTCCCGCAGGTCTTTCCATAAACAGCACTACCGGAAAAATCACGGGAACACCGACGGCGGCACAGTCCGCAGGCAGTTATACTGTGACTGCAAAGACAACCTCTCCCGCACAGACTAAGACACTTTCCGTTTCGATTTCCGTCGAAGCCAAGATGACACTTTCAGGATCTTCTGCGGTTTACGCAGCAGTCGGCGGCGTACAGGATTCGGCACAGATTACCTGCAACGTTTCCGGAGTTACATGGTCGATATCGTCCTACGGAACACTGGATTCGTCCAAAGTCTCGATCGATTCTTCGGGTAACATCAAAGTTACCGCGATTTCAGGCACACAGGGTACGCACACGATTACCGTAAAAGCAACGTCTTCGGCAACGGGACAGACCGTCACCAAGGAAATTACGGTGAACATCAAGGATCAGCTGTCCTTCACCGACGTACCCACGGCATCCATGATAGTGGAGGCATGAACATGAAAAAAATAATTGTAATTATGACGGCCGTCGCCGTAATTATGGCGGCTGCCATGGCATTGATTCCGTCGGCGGAAGCTGCGGAAAACGAGGTGATGGATGTGTACACTTACTCCCCGAACTTCATTTCCACTTCCACCGACGCACAGCACATCAAATGGGATTTCGGCGACGGAACACCCGTACTTGACAGCAAAGACGCCGAATCTTCGGATGCGGCGGTGAAAGCCGCATACGAAGAACTCCTCGCAGCCAACGGAGGAAATGTCTGGTCTCCCGTACATACATTCGCGGAAAAAGGAACGTACACGGTCACTCTTACCGTATGGAATCCCTACGTTCCCGAAGGAACCGAAGACACGGGACAGGGATCCTCCGACAGTACGACGAAGACAGTCAGAGTCATGGGTCATCCCACGGTCACACTGATGTCCGAAGGGAAAGTTATGGACACCATAACCGTTCCCAAAGAAGGACGTTCCGGAGATTATGCACCTCATGCGGCACCTATGCCCGCCGATCCTGTCAGGGAAGGATACACCTTCGGCGGATGGTACACCGACGAAGGATGTACGAAAGCTTACGATTGGTCCTCGGCCGTTCCCGAACACATAACGCTGTATGCGAAGTGGACTTCCGCCGGAACCGTGCCGGGTGATGAAACCGGAAAGGACAGTCTTCTCAATGACCGCGGATTCATGATTTCGATAGTAATCGCCGCATTGGGTGCGGCGGCGGTGTTTGTCGGACTCCGTACCGGAAACCGCATCGTTCTCATTGCAGGATTGATTATTCTTATCATAGGCGGAGGTTCCGCATACATCGAGAGCACGGGATCGAATCTCATTACATGGATCAGGGATATTCTCCCTTTCGGAACGGGTGACGGCAGATGAAACATCTCAGAATTGTTTCTGTGATTGCCGTTATGATGCTCATCATGACTGCCTTCGGGGCGGTTATGATGGCAGTTGATTCTTCCGCAGCAACGGAAACGGTAAAAGGATCGGTAACGGTAGACTCTGGAGGATCGGTAAGCAAGACACTCAGCGGTTCGAAAATAACTGCCAGCACAAAATCGGCTGTACAGAGCCAAAGCGATAACGGAGTCGCCCCTACAATTACATACAGTGTAGATTACAATCTGGTATCAACCAATTCGTCGAAGAGTATCACCCCGGAGGTTACTTTCAGCGGCACAGCCCCGACATCTTCCGGAACATATGTGAAAATCGTCACGGTCAGTCTCGGTTCGACAACGAATGCCAGTCAATACGGACAGTGTGAATTCCAGCTCACCGTTACTGTCAATAAAAACAAGGAAACCTACGTTGTTTCCTTCAGCACCGATAACGGCACATTCTGCACATCGAAATCCGTACAGGAAGGTTCGTCGATTACCCTTCCTTCGACTTCCAAATCCGGATACACGTTTGCGGGATGGTATACAGCCGCATCCGGAGGAACATACGTCGGCGGATCGGGAAGTTCGTACACTCCGACTTCCAGTATCACACTCTACGCACGCTGGACGCCGAATGTTGTTACATACACGGTAACGTTCGACGGAAACGGAGGCACGTCTCCCTCGGCACAGGCAGCAGAATCCGGTAAATCGGTGACTCTTCCGTCGGCATCCCTGTACGGATACAGCTTCGACGGATGGTACACTTCGGCATCCGGAGGCACATTCGTCGGAACTACCGGCAGTACGTACACTCCGTCCGGAAACATCACTCTGTATGCACACTGGACCAAACTGACGGTGAGTATGTCGTCCATCTCCGGAACCGCGGACATCGTGGTGGGATCTTCCGCCACATACACCTTCACGGGAACGGCGGGCTGTTCCGTATCGATATCGGGAGCGACATGGCTCACGGCGACATCCAGCGGTTCGACGTACTATCTGACGGGCGTACCGACGGTTGCCGGTGTTTACTATGTTACCGTAACACTGTCCAAATCGGGTTACACCTCGGCAACCGACAGCATATCGGTAAAAGCGGTGGAACAGCTCACATTCCTTTCCGTACCCACGGCGGGGATGATAGTCAACGGATAATGCAGATTGAATTGCAGGAATGATACCGTGAGATGCCGTCTACTGCTCCTGATCGCCGTGATGCTGTCCCTCACCGTTTTCATCATCCCGTCCGCCGATGCGGACGGGACATCCATGATGAGGATGGATGACAGCACCTTCCTGTTCGCCTCCGACGTCCCCGGTCTGTGGGACTTCGGAGACGGAACTTCCGCCTATTCCAAAGGCGGCAGTCTGCTGCATACCTTCCCGTCGGGGAAATCCGCGGTGACGTTCACGTCTTCGGACGGAAGTGTGACGTACATCGCCAACGTCTACGACAGTACACCCAAAATTACGGGATCGGCGGGTACGGAGTACAGATGCCGTCTTCCGGATTCCGTCGGAGTGAAGGCATACGATGCGGAAGGAAACAAAGTATCGTGGCTGAAATGGGATGAGGGAAAATCATGCGCAGTCGGAATCCCTCCGAAGGAGGGATTGTATCTGGTTCTGATGCAGCTCTCCGGCGGTTCCACATGGTCGTATAATCTCACTGTTTCCGAAGCATCCTCTTCGGCGCCTGTTCTTTCGGTGGATTTTTCTTCCGAAGGCCTCAGACTCAGAGGGGAACCCTCGGTAAGCCTCGGCGGACGTTTCGTCGAATGGAGTGTTTACGATATAAACGGAAACAAAACGGCGATTTCGAATCAGTCGGTACTCGACATCGAGCTCCCGTCTCCCGGGACGTACTGCGTTATCGTGGAAACCGTCTACGGCGAACCTTTCCTGACGGCTTCCGGTCTTGTCACACTCACCGAAAACAGCGACGGCGGAAACATGACAAGGGACCTTCTGCTGATCGGAATCATCGCCTCGCTGGGAGCATCTGTTATCATCCTGCGGAGGTTGATATGAATCCTTATCTCAAAATGACAGTAGCCGTCCTGACGGCGCTGATGGCAGTCTGTATGACCGCCGTACCCTCCTGTGCCGCCGAAGATCGTCATGACGACACCGGAGTGAGAATAGATGACGTACGCGACGGCCTCGGGAATATAATATTGGCTGGTATGCACGTCCAGTGGACATACGGCAATACCCTTCTCGATCTGATAGGCTACGGAAAACAGTCCGCACCGAGTCTCGGATCTTCGGACGAAGTGAAAAACTTCGCCAGGGAAATCTCCATGTCCGATACCGCTTCCGCAATCACACTCTTCACGGGAACCGTGTCCACTCTGGTTGACAACAACACACAGACATGGTCCCTGGCGCAGTCGCATCTGAACAGAGCCGCGGAAATTTCCGCAGGTTCCAAATGGACACAGGGTTCAGCCTATGATCCCGCGTCCGTACTCCGCTTCGCGTCCGTGTATTCACTGTTGGCGAACGGGATGTACAACACATCCTACGCGCTGGACTACGGATTCAACGGTCTTGGAGACGGAATGGTCACGTATTGGTCGGAAGAGGAATGGAGCTCCGGCATAACCACGTCCGCAGTGTGGACTGGGGGATACATGGTGCCCGGTACCGAACTGACCTTCAACACCGCAGCCGTGGTAACCGCGGACCAGGAAAACGGAATGGTGTATCTTTCCACGGACGGAAAGGATACCGCCATATTCTCCGACTTCGGAGGAACGATATCCTCACAGGACGGAACGGTACTCCGTACCGTCGTACCCGGCAAGAACACCGTTTCGGGTCTTACCGACGGGTTCTACAGACTGTCTCAGGGCACATGGGCGGGACAGTTCCTGCCTTACGCAGTAACGGCGGATACGCAGGACCATGCCGCAGTGACCGGAGGTGCGGTAATATACAACGGTTCCGAAACGGTCTTCGTTACGGTTAACAACGGAGAATTATCGGTACTGTCTTCGGGCACGCAGTACAGATCGTCCGATCTGATGTACCGTTTCGCATCATCCGGAAAGGTTTTCGATGCATCCGTGGCGGATGCCGTAAAATCATTTTCGAAACAGACGGACATGATGTCCGAATGCATAACCAAGGCCGCGGTAGCGGGACAGGTCATGTGGACTCTTTCCGCAAGGGCAGGCTCCGCGAATACGCTGCTGTCTCCTTCCAGTATCTCTCCCGATCTGACGGACATGGGATTCGATGCCGAACAGAGTTACGCACTGTACGTATCCGCACTGTCGCAGATTTCCTCGTATTATTCGTCTTACGGAGAAATCCTCGATGCGGGACAGGTGAAAATCTCCGCCGAATCGCTTAAAATGTACTGTTTCGGTTCGGTATACTCGAAAGACGGTACCGCAATCGCCGAGAACGTCGTGTTTACGCCTGTTGTGAACTTACACAACATGACCGTCACCAGAGGTGCGGTCAACACATTCGGCGAGACGGGAACGGTTATGGTATGGTCGTCATCCGTCGGTTCTCTTGATGAATTCACGCAGTCCGATGAGAGAACACATGCCGTCGTCATAATGCCCGAAGGTTCCTACTTCGTGCCTTCGGAGATGAAGTACAACGGAGAAGACGTACAGACGGTGAAACTCACCGTCAGGGAAATCTCCAGAACCGAAGGTTTGGAAAAACTCGTACGCAATACCGTTTCGCAGCCGAAACAGATCGATGCGAATTCCATGATGGCGGTGGTTCTGATCGAACTTGCGTGTATTCTCGCACTGGTCGGATATGCCTTCAGGATACCGGTTATGTTCGCCGTATCCGCAGTAATCGCCGCAGTAGGGCTGTTCATACCCGGCACTGTGGTGAAACTGATTCTGAGAATAATGGGGGCATTCTGATGGATGCCGTCGATGTCTTCATGACCTACGGTCCGACGGTACTCAAGCTGGCCCTCTTCGCCGCCGCCATCTATCATGCGTGGCAGCGCAACATCCTGAAATCCCTGATTTCCGCAGGTGCCTGCATCTGCACGTTCATTCTGGGGTGGTAATATAAGTAATAAAAAAATTAGATTGATTTCCGTAATCGCGGTAATAATTATGGTTTCGTCCGCACTGACGGCACCTTTCTCCGACAACTCCGATGCCGATTCATCACCCTATTGGTCGTACACTATAACAATCGGAGGCAATACATCGGAAGAACCTGTATTCATCAGCAGTGTGACCGCCGGAGACAGTAATACGACAGACAATCTCACATCGACATCGACAGGATCCTGGGGATGGGATGAGAACTCAGAGTACGGACCGTTCGGTTCATACTACGCCGCATTCGATACATCTGGCCAGTTGATGTACCATGTGAGGGCGGATGATCTCAATACAAAGGTCGGTTCCGCACAGGGAACAAACGATGTAGACAAGACATACAACATAATGTGGGTTCTTCCTACGGTGTACTGGAAGTCTACAGACACAACACTCACACTGACTAATGACTCATCGGCGGGAGGAACGGCATATGCTCATACAATCGACGGAAAGGTCTACAGCTACCTTGCGATAGGTGTCTATGAGACACAGCTCAAGAACAGCAAAGCAATGTCTCTGTCCGATGTTTCTCCCACTGCGGGCACGACGAGACCGGGCTTCAGGACCGCATCCGAGTATACAATCGACACTAACGGCTCGGAAGACGACGGAAGCGGATATGCAATGCAGTGGAACTACTACCAGTGGGCTCTGTACAAATACTGTGTATTCGCGACACTGGGAACATTCAATTCGCAGTCTTTCGCAGGAGGACCTACGAGTGGAAACAGCGCATCATCGACTACGGGTCTGACTAATGTGTCCGATTCCGCAATGCCTTCCGGATACTACACGAAAGGAGCATCAGACACAAAATCATCTGTCCGTCTGTTCCTCGAGAATGCGTGGGGCTCTGTCAGTGAGTGGGTCGATAATGCCGTTGTCAGCAGCGGAACTTGGTACGTTGGCCAGACACACAATGCATCTGATACAACAGACGATTTAACCAGCATCGGTACAGCTCCGACTTCATTCAGCTATTACGATACAATCAGCACATCCGCCCAGATGTGGGGCATCGCTACATTGACTAAGACAGGGTCGGCAACAACAGGCCTCTGCGACTATTACTACGGGTCATCCGATACGAACCGTTCGGTGTGTGTCGGCGGCACCTGGGGCGGCAGTTCGGTTGCCGGTGTGTCGTATGTGTATGCCGACAACATCTTGAGCAATGTGAGCCGCTATATCGGGTCCCGCCTGTCCTTCGTCTTCGACGCGGATCCCGCGTCGACCGTGGCATCTGGATACACCGTAACATACAATGCAAACGAAGGCAGCGTAAGCCCTTCGAGCGAGAAGGTTGCCGAAGGCGGTACCGTAACACTGCCTACACCGACCAGAGAGTACTGGACCTTTACAGGCTGGTATGACGGCAGTGATAAAGTCGGTGATGCCGGGGATGAAATCACGGTAACCGCAGACAGAACGCTTACTGCACACTGGACAGAACAGATGGTAAGCCTCATTCTGCACTGTAATTACCCTGATTCTGCAGGCGATGAAATCTATCATACTGCAGAGATTCCGATCAATACGGCGCCGTCAGACATCACGACATACGTTCCCGCTTATGATGGTTACAACTTCATCGGATGGTACAACGAAGCCGACACACAGACTGTATTCGACCCGACAGCCGTCATGACTGA
>CAVFUJ010000027.1:0-13323 GCA_963625795.1 Anaerovoracaceae bacterium | reverse complement strand
ATGGGACACAGGAACCCCGGAGAGGAATACAAGTCGATCCACCCCCCGATTGAGGAGGGCAAAGAACCCGACTGTCCTATCAGGGCACTCGTCAAACCCATCGAGGGAGCAAAGCATGGAGACCGTGTAAGGTACATCCAGTTCACGGATTCCGTTTACTTCGCACCCATCTCCCCCTACCAGAGGGCATGGATGTACCTCTCCAGGTACAGAGGTATCGATACCGGTACACTGTCCGGAAGGCAGATCATTGAGATGCGTGAGAGGGATCTCGAGCAGATCGCAAAAGAAATGATCGACAACGAGACCTTCGACCCTGCACTCACAGGAATCAGGGGTGCAACTGTTCACGGACACGCATGCCGTCTCGATGAGAACGGTCTGATGTTCGATGCATGGCAGAGGTACGTCTGGGACGCAAAGAAGAAAGAAGTCGTCTACGTCAAGGATCAGGTTGCACTTCCCCTTGACAGGAGAATCTCCGTCGGAAAGCCCGCAAAGAGGGAGGACCTCATGAAGAGGACCACCATCTTCAGAGCAGACGGTGTAGACATGAGAGACGACAAAGAGGTCACCATGTACGGACTCAGGATCCACAAGCTGAGGACACTCGGTGGCTTCCAGCCCTACAAAGTAAAGGGGATCTGATTTAAATGGCAGCAAAAGAAAGGTTATTCATCGAGGCCTGTAAGAAGAAATTCAAAGAGGACCCGACCGACATCAACACAAAGTTCTACTGCTACGGCGGATGGAAACAGTCCAAGAGGAAAGTTGAGTTCGTAAAGGAAGCAGACAAGATCGCAAAACAGCGTGGTATCCCCATGATGAACCAGGACATCGGAGTTCCGCTCGGACAGAGGTCCTGGATGCCCTACCAGCTCTCACACACGGATATCTTCGTAGAGCCTGATGATCTTCACTGCATCAACAATGCAGCAATCCAGCAGGCATGGGACGACATCAGGAGGACAGTCCTTGTCGGACTCGACTCCCCTCACCAGACCATCGAGAGAAGGCTCGGTAAGGAAGTCACACCCGAGACAATCAACGAGTACCTCGAGGCAGTCAACCACACAATGCCCGGAGGAGCAGTTGTTCAGGAGCACATGGCTGAGATCAACCCCGCACTCGCATACGACTCATACGTCAAGGTCTTCACCGGAAACGACGAGCTCGCAGACGAGATCGACAAGAGGTTCCTCATCGATATCAACAAGCAGTTCTCCAAGGACCACGCAAAACAGCTCAAAGCAGCAATCGGAAACACCCTCATGCAGGCAGTCCGTGTCCCGACCATCGTCGGACGTGTCATGGACGGAGGAACAATCTCAAGGCACGCAGCCATGCAGATTTCGATGGCTTTCATCACCTCCTACAAACTCGCAGCAGGAGAGGCAGCAATCGCCGACTTCGCATACTCTGCAAAGCACCAGTGTATCAACATGGGTACAATGATGCCCGCAAGGCGTGCAAGAGGACCCAACGAGCCCGGAGGAATACCCTTCGGATTCATGGCAGATATCGCACAGTCCGACCGTGTCCACCCGGACGACCCCGGACGCGCAGCACTTGAAGCAGTCGCACTCGGTGCCATCGTCTTCGACCAGATCTACCTCGGTGGATACATGTCGGGCGGTGTCGGATTCACACAGTACGCATCCGCAGCATACACCGATAACATCCTTGAAGATTACACATACTATGCAATCGACTACATCAAGGACAAATTCGGCGGATTCGGAAAGCTCAACCCCGAAGACTTCGACAAGCTGATTCAGCTCGGTGACGACATCAACTCCTACGCACTCGAGTCCTACGAGAAGTACCCCGCAATCATGGAGGCACACTTCGGTGGATCACAGAGGGCAACAGTCGCTGCAGCAGCAACAGGTATCGCCGGATCCATGGCAACAGGAGTCGCAGACTGCGGTCTCAACCTCTGGTACCTCTCAATGCTCCAGCACAAGGAGAGGACCGGAAGGCTCGGATTCTACGGATACGACCTTCAGGATCAGTGCGGTTCAGCCAACTCGTTCGCATACAGGTCCGATGAGGGTCTGCCCATGGAACTGAGGGGTCCGAACTACCCCAACTACGCAATGAACGTCGGTCACCTTTCCGGATACACAGGTATCCCCAAGGCAGCCCACGCAGCACGCGGAGACGCATTCACAGCCAACCCGTTCATCAGGATTGCATTCGCAGACCCGAGCCTTGTGTTCGACTTCGCGAACGTCACCAAAGAAATCGGACGCGGCGGACTCCGTGAGTTCAAGCCTGCAGGCGAGAGGACAGCGATCATTAAGGCATAAGCGTGATACCGAATGCAGTTGGGCGAGATCTACAAGTACATGCCGACATCGACTGTCGGGAAAGTTACGGACATCCGCGAGAGCGACGGAAAAAGTTGGGCAAAACTCGACTTCACCGGACTCTGGTACGATGTTTCGAAGCTCACTCCCGCGGATGCAGGCGAGTACAAAGAGGTCTCATACAAATACAGGGAGAGATCCTTCGAAGCCTCCGTTAAGTCCGTAGAGGAATTGGCGAAGGAGATGCAGGATGTCGATATCTCTGAATTTACGCCCAGCGGCGGCGGATGACGCTTAACCTTGCCCAAACCTTTTAATCAAATTTCCTTTCCAGGAAAAGACGGGTTAATTCCCGTCTTTTCCGCAGTTTTTCTCACACGGTTTTTCCGATATATCCGAAGTGCGGGCAGTTCCAGACAAAAGTGACTTATAGAGCCCCCCCCCCCTTACTGATAGGGTAATATTTACGAGGATAGATTTCAACGATATTCCGGATGTGGTTGTGTCCGAAATGTACGGCGGTACCGGAACGGTGGCAACCAGATCGTTTATGAACGGAAGGGGAAAAGCTATTCTCTGTACCATTCATCCCGGCGGTTCCGTCGGTATGCACAAGCACGATGTCAACAAACACATCAGCTTCGTCGTATCCGGTAAAGGTGTTGCGATCTGTGATGATATAATCGAACCTCTCACTCCCGGCGTATGTCACATATGTCAGCCGGGTTCGCAGCACAGCATTCAGAATGCCGGTACGCAGGATCTTGTGCTTGTAATGACGATTGTCTGATCGGTTCCGCGGTCTATACTTTATATATCTGCTAACCGTCTGTCTTTCAGTCACGAAAGTGACAGGTGGGAAAAAATGGCATCGTCATTTAATCTTAAAGACCCGGCAACACTGATCGGATTCCTGATCGGTCTCGTCGGCACTATAATTCTCGGATTTGTAGGCGCAGTTGTGGCACTCATTATCGTTGTGCTCATTTATTACTTCACAAACAAGAAGAATATCATGCCTGCAATCATCGGTGCGGTTGTCGGTCTTGTGATAGGTATCATCATCAACCTTGTCTTCGGAGCAATCGTCACAATCTTCTGAAGCCGGTTCTTCATCCGAAGAATCCAAACCCCTTCCTTTTTTGATTTTACCGTCCTTATCTTTTTATCATCCGATTTGTTCGGGTGTCGTATGACAGGTAAGAATGAAATTCTTATCGGAAAGAAAGTAATCACCGACGATGCATACATTCTCGGTGACATCATGGATTATTCCTGCGAAACCGTAGGATGGAACATCATAGGTCTCAGAGTAAAAACAAACAGTTCCGTGGCACCGATGCTGAACATCGGCAGCGGAAAATCCCTTATTCTGCTTCAGCCCGGCGATTTCAGGATGAACGACGTTGTTCTTTTGGATGACACAGTCGAAAGTGTCAGATCCAAGATTACACCGGATGAACCCGATCGTATTACAGTGAAAGGAATCATCGGAATGAAAGTGTACGCATCCGACGGACTGCTCGTCGGAACAGTGGAATCGTTGGATATCGATCACGTCAAGTGGAAGATAATCTCAATGAACATCAAACTCGACAAGGCCGCACATCAGGCACTCGAAGTGAAGAAGATGTTATTCGGAAAGAAGATTTCCGGAATCATGATGTCCCAGATAGACGGCATCAAAGATTCCGTAATCCTCTCTCTCGATACCGCAGGCGTCAAGGATCAGATGATTGTGCTTTGACGGTGTTGAACGCCACGAGGATGGATGCATACTTTCCGTTGTCATCCATCCCGTGCCACGCCCTGATCATTTTATCGCATGTAGGTGCGGGGCTGCATGATATGACGTCGTAACATCCGATTTCTTCGTTCAGTTCGGGGAACGGTACCGGCGGCATGATGAATGCCTCTTTTCCTCCGGGTTTTACTTCCACGTAAGGGAATACTACAAATCCGTCGGAGAGCCAGACAACGTCATCTCTGTTCCTGTATTCTGCGGATGTTTCCGGGAATACTTCCGTTCCCAGTAACTGACCGTCGCCCGAAAGAAGAATGACTGTGGGCTTCGGCGGGGGTCTGAATCTGGGATCTTTTACGATGCAGATGATCTTCTCTCTTTTCAGAGCTTCCATGTATCCGAGGTTGCAGACGGTGATTCCTCCTGCTGCCTTGACATTGTTCTCTTCGGCCTGCACCTGTTTCTTTATATCGCCGTCAAGATAGAAAGCATCAATTACTCCTCTGAGGCCCTTCAGGAGTTTGATGTACCGGTCATCTTCACACATGATTTCCGAAATTATCTGGCTCTTAGAATAAGTTATCGTTTTTTACATACGCATTATTCGTAAGCATATCTCTGATATCCACGACACCGATTGCCGCGATTGCCTTACCGTCGAGTTCTATGGGAGTTACGACAACTCTTATTCCCTTGTACGGTCCGCTGGTCGCTTTCCTTCTGATACATGTTCTCGTACGGATGACTTCCTCGAGAATTTCTCCTGTGTAAACGTTGTCGATGACAACACCGTTCTCAATTCTTACGCCGAGGTTGTCCCTGCTTTTTGCGCATACCGGTAATCCGCCGACCAATTCGTGTACTGCGAATGCAAGTGAGAGAATCTCTCCTGCGGATGAGTTCGATGAAAGAATGTCTTTCAGATCTCTTCTCAGTCTCAATCCGCCCATGGTGTTCAGTGCGGCGGAGATCGCTCCGCACTCCGCCGCCTCGTATGTGTCGGCGGTACCGATGATGACCGCATCGTCGTTCTTTATCGAGAAAACGGTTCTGATTGCTTTTTCGGTTTCCTCATCCAAGGGATAATCCGAACCCGGAAAAATAAGGTGTCCGTTACTGCAGATCAGTGTTGTGGCACCTTTCGCACCCGAAATAATCGCCGAATCTCTTTCCTCGCATCCGAATGAGATTCTTCTCGCTGCATGTTTAATCACGACTGCGCAGTTGTATTTTCCTATGGTGAGGTCGTGAATCTCCACGGGTTTCACATCCATGAACATCATGCCTCTGAATTCCTCACCGTCTTTTGTCAGACTGATTCCGCGTCTGTCTATTCTGACAAGACCGTTGTCGAGAAGTATGTTGAGGATAGTTCTGACACTTCCCTCACCTATACCCAGCATCTCCGAGAGTCTTTTTCTTCCAATGGGTTCGTACACGTCCATAGACATTATCGCTTTCCAAATGTGATAGTCGTTGAACTTCGGTGCCGGACCGCAGATTCTCGTATTGTGTGATGGATGCATTAACCATCCATAGCACCAGAAGGGATATAACTATTCTGGTATGTTTTTCGGTACATTGCCAGCATGCTCAACGCGTGTTAAAAAAGACCTTTATCTATATAGAAGTGATAACGCCGTTTATGTCGAAAGAGTCTGTCGAACTTTTGAAAATCGAGAACGTCTCGAAAGTCTATGACGGAAGGGTAGTACTGAACAATGTCAGCGCAACACTGTCCACAGGAAAAATCCTCGGACTTATCGGGAAGAGTGCGGCAGGAAAGAGTGTCCTGATTCACATGATCAGGGGCTCGGAGGATTATGAGCCTACTTCCGGAAAAGTACTCTATCATGTCAACATCTGTCAGAAATGCGGAGGAATCGATCTTCCGTACGAAGGATGCGCATGTACCGCATGCGGCGGAGAGACAAAAACGGAATGGGTCGATTACTGGTCGCTTCCCGTCAGGAATCCTGTAAGACAGGAGATCAAATCACGTGTATCGATTATGCTGCAGAGAACATTCGCTCTCTTCGGTGACAGTACGGTCATGGAGAACATCTTCGAAGCAATCGGAGACAAAGTTTCCGAGAAAGAGAAGATTGAGAAGACGATTGAATTACTTGAATTCGTGAACATGACGCACAGGATTACGCACATTGCGCGTGACCTGTCCGGAGGAGAGAAACAGCGTGTCGTCATGGCAAGGCAGTTGGCAAAGAATCCTCTGATTTTCCTTGCGGACGAACCCACGGGAACATTGGATCCGTATACCGCAAACATTGTTCACGAGAGACTTGTGAGTTATGTACGTGAACACAACATCTGTATGATTTTCGCTTCCCACTGGCCCGAAGCTATCAACAAGATGGCCGACGAAGCCATTTGGCTTGATGCGGGAAATGTTGTGATGGATTCCGATCCTAAGACTGTCACATCCAAATTCATGGAAGAGTACCACTTCGAGAGAAGGAAAGACACAGACCTCGGAGAACCTTTCATTGTTCTGGAAAATGTCAAGAAACATTACTTCTCGGTTGTCAGAGGAGTGGTGAAAGCCGTCGACGGTGTTTCGTTCAGTATAAGAGAGAACGAAATCTTCGCAATGGTCGGAATTTCGGGTGCAGGAAAGACAACAACATCCCGTATGATTGCGGGAATGACTCCCGTTACGTCGGGTGTCGTCAAGATCAAAATCGGTGACGATTGGGTCGATATGAGTGAATCGGGATTCATGGGTAAGGGAAGGGCCACACCTTACATCGGAGTGCTCCACCAGGAATACACATTGTATCCGTTTGATACAATTCTCAAGAATCTCACTGTCTGTATCGGAATGACAATGCCCGCCGAGATTGCAAAAGTGAAAGCGATTCAGGTTCTGCAGAGCGTAGGATTCCCGAAGAACGATATTGAAAAGGTGCTGTACTCATATCCCGATGCACTGTCCGTCGGAGAACAGCAGAGAGTGGCATTCGCTCAGGTTTTAATCAAAGAACCCCGTATTGTCATTCTCGACGAACCTACGGGAACGATGGATCCGATTACGAAGGTCACGGTTGCAAAAGCCGTTCTCAACGCAAGAGACAACCTCAGAGAAACATTCGTAGTCGTAAGTCACGATATGGATTTCATCCTCAACTGCTGTGACCGTGCCGTATTGTTCAAGAACGGAAAGATCATAGAAGAAGGCAAGCCCGAAGATATCGTCAAAGGATTCGACGAGATCGAGAAGGAATTGGAACAGAACGGTGAAGAGCAGTGAAGCAGAAGATCGGAAGGCATCTCAGTTTCGTGGAATGCCGTGAATCCATGGGTATGGGTCAGGGAGGCGGTCTCGCTCAGAGAGCGACAATCTCCGAAAGCGGCAGGGATGTCGTAGCGATAGCCATGGGCCCCGGCAGAAGACACATCACCAAACCTGTCTGTGAAATCACATACGCATTGAGGGAGGAAGGAATCGATACTTCCGTCCTTGTTCTCAACGCAGGTGCGGGAGTACCTGCGGATGCCGAAGATGTTTCCCACGGACAGTGTATGGGTTTGGATCCCATCGAAGTGGAAAGGATACAGCAGTTTAAGGTTGCTTTGATTCATCTGGGTAATGTGAGAAGTCACATTATCTGGAAAGCGAGACTTATCCTCAGGAATGTGAACATTCCCGCAATTATAGTGTGTCAGTGTCCCGTTGATTACGAAGACTTTGCGGCGATAGGTGTGAAGACGAAGGATGTCATGCCTCCCGACGATAAGATCAACACCAAAGGAACTATTATCGAAATTGTAAACGGTGTGATCAGAGGAGTTTCCTGTCCTCAGGATAAGTTGGATGAAATTGTCTCCAAGGTTCAGAGTATGTTGCCTAAACAGGGGGAGAAAGAATGATAGTTACCGTAAACGGAAAGGAAAAGAAACTTTCCGCAAAAGCTACACTCAAATCCGCTCTTGAGGGGGAACATTACGTTAAAGGAACGTTGGTTTCGATTCATCTTTCCACTGATAAGTTAATCCGTGAGTCGGAAGATTTTGAAATCATTACAGAAAGAGGAAGCATTGTCATCCATTTGGACGATTCTCCGGATGCGGAAGTATGGAGATCCAAAGTTTCCGAGATGTCGGAACTGACAATGAGGTGGAGAACGGAAAGACTGGATGCTTTCGGTTCTTTTTCCACTGACATAAAGTATGATTCTGCGGACAGGATGTACAGGCGTTACGACTGTTTCTTCTCACTGGGCGGTAACGATAATGATACAACATATCTCATGATTGCAAGGAAGGATCACAGAAGATCCTACGGTGCAGGCGGAGGACGCATCGGACACATAACAAGAGGAAGACATATCCTTGACGAATTCCGCGAGGGAGACAGGATTCTGGAAGTCAAGCCTCTCGTTTCCGAGGAAAGTGCGGAGAATGTTGTTGTTACTACCGATTTATCATTCAAACTTGAAGACGGGTATTCAGTTGATACCCACGTAAGAGTAAAACTCGATGAGGCTTCGCCGGAAAGTGCGGAGCACGTTCTGATTCTTACTGATAAGGGACACATGCACATCTCGGATGTGACGGGAAGTTACGCAGCATGCAGCGAAGACCAGGATATTACGATGTCTGTCGAAGACAGAAGGGTCAGAGATGTAGGCTCCGTCACCGTAAGAAATCAGGGTGTGGGTCTCGGAAGGATAATGATTTACAAGGAGAGAAGACAGTTATCCGAATCTCATAACTTCGCGGGACAGGTCGTCGGCGGTATGCCTATCGTGAGAATGGCAACCGGCGACAGCAGCATCAGTATTGTTACAGAACCGAAACGTCTGTTAACCGTGGGAATGACCCAGAAGAAAGCTTCCGAGTACCTTGAATCAAGAGGCGTGAAGCAGAAGAGGTCCGGTGAAATCGATGACGATGCAATCATCGTGGAACAGAGGCCTGAGAGAACAATCGATGCACTCAAAGCAGGTGAAGTTGAGACTTATGCCGTAAAGAGAGACAGAATCTACAGGATATCTCTTGACAGGAAGAAGTCTCCCGTCACTGTGCATTATTTCGAGAAGGTCACAGGGTTAAGTCACAAACCCATAGGTTCGCTGAAAGTCTTCTTCTTATTCGAAGGAATGCCGATGGTTCAGTTCGAAGGCGATCAGTCGAGAGCACATACACTCTACCCTAACGATCCCTTCAAAAAATGCAGACGCGGAGATATCGGTGTCACCAATCAGGCAAGACCCAATGCGGGTTTGATAGGAATAAGATTGGAAGACAGCAAAACATACGGTCCGACCGGTGAGGAAGGATACGGAACGAACATCTTCGGAAGATTTGAGGATGATCTTGACGAATTCCTCAAGAAAACAGAGGATGAGGAAATCGTTTACATCACGGAGGAGAAATTATGAGTGAAGAAAGAGAGACGAGACTGCTCATGATCTCGCCTGTATCCGATATTACGCCGGATCAGCTTTCCCGTACGATTCATGCGATGGGCGAGAGGATATCCGTGAAGGAAACCTGCTACGGATGTTTAATCGAAGGCCCCAGGGAAACCGTAAGAAGAGTACGTGACAGAGCCAGGGAATTGGATCCCAACGGCATTTTCTCAAAAGTGAGGGCATATCCTCTGGGAGATCCGAGGAGATGCCGTGCGCATCACGGAACGAGACCGGGATATCCTCAGTTGGAAGCGGAATGGGCCGCTTTGACGTATATCGAAGCGGGTTTGGACGCTTCCGATAAAGGAGAAAAGATTCCGGAACCTCAGCCCAGAAAACAACTTTCAGTTCAGGATTTCAAGAAAATATGTGAGGCGAATCAATGAAAGTGTTCATCGACCCCCCTAACAGTATGATTTTATTCGATTTAGTGGAGAGGTTCGGACACGAACCCCTCAGTACAATGGCAGCACTCCAGGAGAGAGTGGATAACATTGAAGTGGATATGCCGCCTATGAACGTCACTTTGGACGATGTCATAAAAGGACTGAAGTACGCAGGTATCGAGGTTCCCTCGGGAATAAGAGGAAGACTCGCCGTATGGGGCCCCCTTATCGAAGAAGCGGATGCCGCAGTGATTATGGAAGAAGCGCCTATGGCGTTCGGATGTGTCGGATGCGAGCGTTCGAATCTGATGGTGAAATATCTCATTCAGAGACGCGGAATTCCTTCCGTTACCGTAAGATATCCCGAAAATGAGGAAGAAGGTAAACAGACTGTCGCGAGGATAAAGGAATTCCTCGATAATCTTGAGAAGAAAAAGGAGGCTGAGTGAAATGGCCGCTTTGATTAAGATTGCACAGCTCTCATGCGGTACCGAATACAGCAGTGTTCAGTATGAGATTGAGAAAGCGGCAAGAAGTGTAGGTGCCAAGATTGTATATCCCGATGTTTCCGCAGCGGATGTCGACGAAGCGGTACGCAGATTCGGATTCAGTCCCAGATCGCCTCAGCTTAGGGTGATGATTGCACGCGCGGTTCAGTTGGCCGACGGAATGTACGATGCGGATGCAGTCTTTATCGCAACATGTTTCAGATGTGCGGAAGCTGCGTTGGTAAGGAATGAATTGAGAAGATTCATTCAGGAAAACACAAGACTCCCTGTTGTTACGTATTCATTCACTGAAAGAATGAAAGCTTCTCAGTTACTCACAAGAATGGAAGCTTTGGTGACAATCGTTGCAAGAAAAGAACTTCTTGCAAGGGAGAAACAGTCCGGTTTAACTGCAGGATTGGATTCAGGTTCGTCTACGACAAAAGCCGTAATCATGCAGGATAACGTCATTATCGGTAAGGCATGGATGCCTACCGGAAATGTTATCGAATCCGCTACGGCGGTTCTTGAGGATGCAATGAAGCAGGCCGGTGTGAAGTTATCCGATATCGAGGCTATAGGAACAACAGGATACGGACGTTTCACTCTCGGTAAGCATTTCAACGCTAAGTTGGTGCAGGAAGAGTTAACCGTCAACTCAAAAGGTGCCGTTTGGCTTGCCGACAGGCAGAGAGGAGAGGCAACAATCATCGATATCGGAGGTATGGATAACAAAGCCATTACCGTCCGCGACGGTGTTCCCGACAACTTCACAATGGGAGGTGTCTGTGCGGGAGCATCGGGACGTTTCCTTGAGATGACTGCAAGAAGGCTGAAGATTGAAATTTCCGATCTGGGTAAGTACGCAGTGAAAGGAGACTGGAGAAACGCCAAGATGAACTCGTACTGTTCTGTCTTCGGTATTCAGGATTTGGTTACAACACTCGGGGAAGGAAAATCCTTCGAAGATGTTGCCGCCGCAGCGTGTCATTCCGTTGCGGAACAGGTCTACGAACAGCAGTTACAGGAAGTGGATGTAAGACACCCGATCATTCAGGTCGGAGGTACATCGCTCAACGCCGGTCTCGTGAAGGCCGTGGGAGAAGTATTGGGAGAACCTCCGATTGTTCCTCCGGATTCACAGTACATCGGATCCGTCGGAGGAGCACTCCTGTGCTCGGGATTCCTGTGAGGTGGAATCATGCAGATAGATGTCGTCGGTACGGATGAATACGCCTGCAACTCATACAGAGCATTGTTCGAAGGCATCATGAACGATGTCGGAAAGGCCGTACTGATCGAGAAAGCATCGATGGTCCTGAAGCCCGAGATTCCGCTGTTTATCTTCAGCGTACGTTTAATGAACGAACCGACAAACAGAACGGTGTCGGATGCCGCGGATATGAGGCAGGAAGGTAAGGATACTCACATTTCAATCTCCGATGAAAGATACGCACCGGAGATTATCTCCGCACTGTGGAAGAACTACGGAAGGGACCGTGTGGAACAGCAGACAAGATTCGATCTGATTGTTTACGGCGGAGATATGAACGAAATCGCAGGATACCGGATATCTTCCGGAGAGGAAGCGATGAAAGAGATTATCGGCGCTCTGTGGAGAGTTATGCCCGAAGGCATCAAGAACAGACATAACATCACGGAAGGAAATGTCGTTACGATTGTTGCCACAGAGGAAATAATGCAGCCTGAGATGATCGAAGAAGGAATGAAAGTCCACAAATCCATGACCGGAGGGATCTGATGTTTGAGGTTATGATGTACGACGGCGGAATCTACCGTTCCGATGAACTGTTCGAAGCGATAGAGGATGTCGGAGGAGTCGTTCTTCAGAAGACGAGGAGTGCTCAGTTGCTTACGGTGACTATGTCAATCCCGGGAGAGGACAGGGCAATGCTCTCTGAGAAATGCAGAGAAATCGGAGGGGAAGTCAAGAATGTGCCGTTGGCCGGTACGGAGATTGCAGTCGTAGGATGTACATTGGGAAGACACCACATGCCTCATCCGATATGTGATATTGCGGAGATTGTGAGACAGTACGGAGGAATTTCCGTCGTTATGGGTCTTGCAAGGGGAAGGGGAAAAGCCACTTCGCAGATTTCCGCTCAGGAGAAAGGAATCATTGAGGAATATGATGCGGCGGTTTTCATGCTGGGTAATTTCAAACAGTGCGTGGAAGCCAAGAAGTCTCTCTTTGATGACATTGATATTCCCGTAGTATTGGTGTGCGGTCCGCATCCCGACGGATTGGATGATGACTGTGAAGCCATAGTGTCAGATGTCGGCCGTAAGTCGGAAAGGATGAGAACATCCGAAGAGAGAGCAAAACTCAACGAGATTGCAGACGCTGTCGATAAGGTCATAAGGAAGAGAAGGGCAATGTTCGAGGAAGATCCTCTGTTCGTCCATCCCGCCGAGCTGAAACAGCTTCTGGAGACTTATGAGCCTATTGACATGAGCCTCAGACCCGCACCTATCGTTCTTCATTTGGACGGACTGAGAGTGAAGATTCCGTACAGGGAGCACAAGGATTATTTCGATTCCCTTACGGTCTACGGAAGAAAACTTTCCGACATAGCCAGAATATCGGAATCCAAGATTGACGACAGCAGTACAATCATCAGGATAAAGACAAGATCCGAAGTCGAAGATGCCGACCGCAGGGCGGGAAGATGATCAGGAAGGGGACTTACGTCCTCTTCCTGACTCTCTCCGAAGACGTTACTCTCGAAATAGGCTCACTGGGTACCGTTTCTCTGGAGAAGGGAGATTACTGCTACGTAGGCAGTGCCATGGGCGGTTTGGACCAGCGTTTAAGAAGACATCTCTCCGAAGAGAAAAAAATACGCTGGCATATCGACCGTCTTACGGTGATTGCCGGTAATATGTACGCTTACATCTCAACAGGGGATTTCATCCCAGAATGTGAGTTGGCACATA
>CAVFUJ010000026.1:0-13509 GCA_963625795.1 Anaerovoracaceae bacterium | reverse complement strand
TCTTTATCCACACCCTGACCCAACTCATATCTCACTCCGAGCTCGAAATCATCTGAAGATGAGGGTCCGTTCATATGTTCACGGAGAAACAATCAGAGATATTTATCACGGTTGACGGAATATCCTGTTTCGGAGCCGGTTGCATGGGACAGGAAGAGATAAAGTACGACGAATTCGCGGACAGAATGAGGGTTGCCAATGAAAATGCGGAAGTTCTCATAGGCTACGAACCGTCCGTAAGAAACGTAATTCTCTATCTTTCCATGTGTGTCGCGGTCGACTGTTCCGACATATGGGGTTCCGAGGAATCTTTGGACGAGTACATCGACGTTCTGAAGAATATCTCGCAGGAAGCCAAAAACAGAAAATCCGAATGGAATTGGAAAGATCTTACCTTAGACGACCGTGCCGAACCCGAAGGAAACGACAGGTTGGAACTCTTCATGGATGCTCAGGGTTTCCTGTATCACATTCTCGACGAATGCAAGAAAGAATACGGCGAACCTTCCGACAATAATCTTTTTGCGTTCGAGGAAACAAGCAACATGGTTGTGTATATGCTGTCAAACGTATGCGTAAGATGCGACAGGTCCGATGAAGCCCTCGAATATGCATGTTCTTCGGTAAAAAGAACATTCAAATTCATCTCCGAAGAGTGTACATTGGTCCCGGAAGAGGAACTTAAGAAAAAAGAAGAATCTTCTCAGGAATGAGACAAATAGCCGGAAGATACGAACATTCGGAGCGGGGCCTGACAGGTGAAACCCGTTCTCCTCCCTCCGATTCTGCTATGACCTGAACATACATTATAATTCCAGCTGCCTGCGACTTGTGACGACACAAATGACCGGGACTTGAAACTGTATTTTCACGATGAATCCGGAACAGGATGTAAACGTAAATCAAAGTGAACTTTCGGACTGCGGCCGGTGTACAATGTGGCTTGGAAAATCATGAAAATATCCCTGCCGTGTTAATATTTGTCATATTCGACACTAAAAGACAATACGGGCAGATATATGTTCGACGATTGACTAACTAATCCTTATATTTTATTATAATATACCAGCACACCATGAAAGGATTCGTCAACCCCGAGTCGATCGCGATTATCGGTGCGTCTAACGACACCACGAAGATCGGCGGCATATTGGTATTGAATTTGATCAATGCAGGCTTTGACAAAAGCAAGATCTATCCTGTCAACCCCAAAGGTGAGGACATTCAGGGCCTCAAATCCTACACAAACGTGAAGGAAATCGGAAAACCCGTAGATCTCGCTGTCATAAGCATCAAGAGCAAGTTCATAATCGCGGAGATGGACAATCTGAGAGATGCAGGCATCAAGAACGTGACTATCCTCACCGCAGGTTTCAAAGAGGAGAGTCCCGAAGGTGCCGAACTCGAGAGACAGCTCGTCGCGAAAGGAAAGGAATACGGAATCAGGATCCTCGGTCCGAACTGCTTCGGCAACATGGATCCCAAGAACAAGATCAACGTAACATTCGCGAAAGCAATGCCCAAGGCAGGAAACCTCTCCATTCTCTCGCAGTCCGGTGCAGTCGGATCCTCGATGCTCGACTGGGCCTATGAGACAGGTGTCGGTATTGCAAAGTTCATCACATTCGGTAACAAATCCGATGTCGATGAAGCAGATCTTTTCGATGCACTCTCGGAAGATGAAGACACAAAGGTTATCGGAATGTACTGCGAGGGTATCTCCAACGGTGCAAAGTTCATCAAGAACGTTTCCGCAATGAAAAACAAGAAGCCCATCATCGTCTTCAAAGCAGGTTCCACCGCAGCCGGAGGTGCGGCGGCATCCTCACACACAGGTTCAATCGCAGGTTCGGACGCAGTCAACGATGTTGTGTTCAGGAAACTCAACATCACAAGGGCAATGGATCTCGACGAGCTCTACGATGCGTTCGGAATGTTCCACGCATTCAACCACATGGACAAAGACGGCATCGGAATCATCACCAACGCCGGAGGTCTCGGTGTCATGTCCGCAGATGCGGCATACAACGCCAAATACATCGGAGCCGCAAAACTCACGGATGCTACAATCAAGAAAATCAGGGAAGATGTACCTACAGTTGCAGGTGTCACCAACCCGATCGATGTAAGAGGAGACGCAAAGGCGGAATACTTCGAGAAGACCATCAAGGTCGTACAGGAAGATCCTTCCGTCGGAGGATTGGTCGTTATGGGTTCACCGCTCGACACAGCCGATTTGGAAGCCGTTGCCGAGAACCTTGTAAGAATCAAGAACGAAATCAAAGTACCTCTCGCAGTCTGCTGGGCAGGAGGAACAAAATGTGCAAAAGCCGCCGCGATCACAAGAGCGGGCGGACTTCCCACATACCCCACACCCGACAGAGCGGTTCACGCATTGGACCTTCTCAGGAAATACACCGTGCGCGGACAGATCAAATACACTCCGATGATAGAACCCATGATCGATGAAGACAGCAGGGAGAAAGCAAAGGAGATTATCGCAGGTGCGGAGACGGAAGGACGCAAGAGCCTTACCGAAGCGGAAGGAAAAGCAATCTTCGCCGCATACGGTCTGCCTACTCCCGGAGAGGCATCGGTTACATCCGAGGAAGAAGCTGCGAAAGCATGCAACAGCATCGGATATCCTGTGGTTATGAAGATCATCTCACCCGACATCGCCCACAAGACGGATGTCGGAGGAGTCGTCGTCGGTGTCAAAGACGAGAAGGGTGCTAGGGAAGCTTACAAGAAGATTATGGACTCCTGTAAGAAGAACAAGCCCAACGCAAGACTCGACGGTGTGTCGATTCAGCAGATGGTTTCCGGAAGAGAGGTTATCGTCTCAATCATGAGAGATGCTCAGTTCGGACCTGTTCTCTCATTCGGTCTCGGAGGTATCTTCGTTGAAATCCTGAGAGAAATCTCTCAGGCACACGTACCTCTGTCGGAGGAACAGCTCGACGAGATGATCACGACAACCAAAGCATTCAAACTCCTCAACGGAGCACGCGGAACCGCCAAATCGGATATTGCGGCGATGAAGGATGCAATGAGGAGACTCGTGCTCATCGCGGAAGAGAACCCCGAGATCAGGGAGATTGAAATCAACCCGATCATCGTCGGCGAAGAAGGCAAAGGCTGCTGGGCAGTCGATGCTCTCGTAACACTCGAGTGAGTGTACACGGGCCGGGAAGGCCCGTGTATCAAACTCTTTTACAGATTATTCTGAAAGAATTCACAGTAAGACAGCAAAGTAAACTGTCCGAATCGATTTGCATATTGTATCCGCCTTTATTCCGGCGAATGTGAAGAAAAACAAAAGATACGGTCCCCGGAGGGACCGTAATGAGTTTCAGAGTTTTGACAGCTTGATGAGTCTTTCCCACTTGCGGTCGATCTCTTCCTGCACCTGCTTGAGGAGATCCGCATTCTCGGGCTTGAGCATGTGTTTGTATCTGCCCTGAGCCTGGAACCACTCCGTGATAGGTTTCTTCTCCTGCTGACCGTCCGCAATCCTCTTGGATTCCGCGGTGAGCCTGTATGTGCCGTTCTCGCATTCGTAGAGAGGCCATACACATGTCTCGACAGACAGTTTCGCCATGAGAATCGTGTTCTCGGACGGGAACCTCCATCCTCTGGGACAGGGAGATACCGCATTGATGAACGCAGGTCCGCCGCACTCGAATCCTTTCTCGCACTTTGCGATGAGATCTCTCCAGTTGTGGGGAGAAACCTGCGCTGCGTAGGGAATGTCGTGTGCTGCGACAATCATCGTAAGATCCTTGGGATACTCGGTCTTACCCTGCTGTACCTTTCCTGCGGGGGATGTGGTGGTCGATGCACCGAATCCGGTTGCACCGGACCTCTGAATACCGGTGTTCATGTATGCCTCGTTGTTAAGACAGACATACATAACCTGCTGACCCCTCTCGAGCATACCCGAAAGTGCCTGGAAACCGATATCGTATGTTCCTCCGTCTCCTCCGAAGGCGACGAATTTCATGTCCTCGGTGATCTTTCCCTTTCTCTTGAGTCCCTGGTATGCAGCCTCGAGACCGGCACCTGTTGCGGCACCGTTTGCGAACGCTGTGTGAACCCACGGGATGTTCCATGCGGAGTACGGGAAGATTGTTGTCGAAACCTCAAAGCATCCTGTCGCACTTGCGGCGAGAACGGGTTTCTCTGTTGCCATAAGGACCTGTCTTGCGATGACGCTCTCAGCGCATCCCGCACAGAGCCTGTGACCGGATGTGAGCCTCTCGGGAAGCTTCGTAAGGTCTTTGATCGGTTTGGAACTCATTCTTTCACCCCCAGATAGTTGACGGTCTTTGCCTTTCCTGCCGCTGCGGATTCGAAGACGGACATGAACTCGTTTACGCTGACGTCCTTTCCTCCGAGACCGTAGATGAAGTTGTACGCTTTGGGTACTTTCTTGCATTCAAGAAGAACCGATGCCACTTCGGGGTACATCGGACCGTATGCACCTACGGAGAGGTGTTTGTCCATGACTATGACGCCCTTCTTACCGTCGAGAATCTTCTTGAGATAGTCTGCAGGCCACGGCCTGAAGATACGGGGCATACACGCTCCGACCTTCATTCCCTTCTCTCTGAGCCTGTCGACAGCCTCTTTCATTGTTCCGTATGAGGAACCGAGGATGACTGCGACGTATTCTGCGTCGTCGCACCTGTACTCTTCGACAACCTTGTATTTCCTTCCGGAAATCTTTGCGAAGTCTGTGAAGACATCTTCGATGACCTTCATCGCTTTCTCCATCGCCTGTACCATCTGATACTTGTGCTCGAAGTAGAACTCGGGACTGTCCATCAGACCGTGCGATGTGGGGTTCTTGTAGTCAAGGAGCGGGCGGAAGGGTTTGTACTCTCCGACAAACTTCTTTACTGTAACATCGTCAAGAGGAGACATTCTCTCGATAGCATGTGTAAGGATGAAACCGTCGAGGTTTGTCATAATCGGAAGCTGAACATCGGGGTGCTCCGAGATCCTCGGTGCCATGATTGCGTTGTCGTATGCTTCCTGAACGTTCTCTGCGAAGATCTGAATCCATCCTGTGTCCCTTGCGGACATGACATCTCCGTGATCGTTGTGAATGTTGATCGGACCGCTGATTGTCCTGTTTGCAACGGCCATGACGATAGGTACCCTCATTGCCGATGTGATGGGGAGCATTTCCCACATGTAGGCAAGACCCTGCGAGGATGTTGCGGTGAATGTCCTTGCTCCTGCGGATGCGGATGCGGTACAGACTGTGAGTGCGGAGTGTTCCGACTCGACACAAACGAATTCCGTTCCTACATCGCCGTCTGCGACGTAATCGGAGAACCTCTCGACGATGATTGTCTGAGGTGTGATCGGGTATGCCGCACATACGTCGGGATCGATCTGTTTCCATGCCAATGCGATTGCACTGTCACCGTTGATTGCGATATCCTTTCCCATGTTCAGGCCTCCTTCATTACGATGGCATCCTTGGGGCACATCTTTGCGCAGATTCCGCATCCTTTGCAGTGTGTGAGCTTGATACCTGTCATCTTGTTGTTCTCTACGAGAATGCAGCTGTCGGGACAGTAAATCCAGCATGTCATACAGTCGATGCACTTGTCCATGTCGACCACAGGAGTCAGTGATCTCCAGTCACCTGTCTCGAACTTTGCCGCTCCGCCCCCGTTGACACGGGAACCGATAATCATATCGTTGTGATCCATCAGATTACCTCCCTGAATGCCCTGTTGAGTGCAGCGAGGTTCGCTTTGATTGCCTTCTCGCTGAGTTTTCCCGTAAATTTCTGCACAATCTGATATTCCAGGGCTTCGTATGTCACGACAGGCCTGTATTTGATCAGTGCACCGAGCATTGCGGTGTTCGCCACGGGCCTTCCGATTTCCTCCATGGAAATCTTGGTTGCGTTTACCGTGTGGCATTCCGCATCGGTACCGAGTGCTTTCTTCAGCTCCTCGGGTGTTCCGTGGTAGTTAGCCAATATGATTCCTCCTTTCTTGAGGCCCTTGGCTACATCGACTTTCCCGATGAGTGTCCCATCCAATACTACGACAACGTCAGGCTCGTAGATCTGCGTGTGGATCCTAATCGGCTGTTCTGAAATCCTGGTGAACGCCCTGATGGGTGCACCCATCCTCTCAGGACCGAATTCGGGGAAGGCTTTGACATATTTGTCCTCACCGACAACGGTCTCTGCTAGGATCTCACTGGCGGTGACAACTCCCTGTCCGCCTCTTCCGTGCCAACAAATTTCCATGTCCATATTGAACCAACGGAATATGGTAACCCTATCAATCGATATAAAGGAAATGGTCATTATTATTCAGATAGGAATTTCAACGAAAAACAGAAATTTACGATTATTTTTCGGATAATCGTATGTTTTACCGTTGTAATTCGTTGACTTTCTACGAATAATGAAACGAATTAACGTATTCTCAAAAACTGCGAATAACATATGCCAGACATCAAGTACCGTGCGTAAGTTTATCATTCAGAAGTATTCAGATAAGAATAGTTTCGGAATATCGGATTTATTCGGCATCCTCTGCGAACATTTCCTGCTTCTCGCTCTTCTTCATGAACCAAATACTGATTGCGGTTCCTACGATGAATGCAACGAACGCTCCGACTGCGTGTACCGCTTCTGTAATGTCAAGTCCCGAAGAAATTCCGAGTGTGATGACGGAACCTACGGTCAGTCCCAAAATAAGGAACGAAGTGCTGCGGTGGTGGTGCTCCAATGCGTAGTTGACAATCTTCGAGAATCCGAGCAGTCCCACGATACCTCCGAGACCGAGAGGAATAAGCATAGGGATATCGAAGTTACCTACGGTGTCGGTGAATACGGTGAACAGTCCGAACACTATGAGCAATGTAGAATGACTGATTCCGGGAACGAGTGCGGAAACGGCGACAATCAATCCGATGAGGAACATTGTAAGCACACCGCCGATGTCCCTGCTTACGGTCACTTCCGATCCGATTCCCATTAATTCGACGACGAGCATCGAACCCATTATCGCGAATCCGATAAGAAGTGCCAGAATGTTGTATGATGTAGGTTTCGCCTTACCGTCTTTCTCTGTCAGACGGTACACGGCGGGAATCTGTCCTACAATCAATCCCACAAACAGGAATAACGATTCTGCGGGATAGGCATCCATCGCAATCGACAGAACCTTCGCGGAAAACACCGTACCGATTACGGCTCCGACGGCAAGGAAAAATAAGAATCCGAAGTCTTTCTTCAGATAGATACGGAGTTTCGCTACGTCACGTATAAGTCTCTCGTAAATGCCGAAACATACGCACAATACGGCACCGCTGATGCCCGGAAGCATACCGGCGATACCGACAATTGCTCCGACGATTAGTTCTTTGATCGCTGAGGAGCGGGACTCCATGAACGACCATCGGCGATTCGGTATTAATGGATAACGGAACCGTTCAGACAGTCTGTATAGTGTATACCGAAGCCTATACCCCATTACCTGATTGGATAATGCTCGTTTTTAATATTCCGTCAATCTTTGTGAATGTATGGCATTACAGGGCGGAAAAATTGCAGCCATCCTCGCAGTCGTAATCATTATTATTGCGGCAGTCGCAGCGGTGGCGATTACCAACAGCAATAACAACAGCAGCGACGGAGAAAAAACCGTTACCGATATGCGCGGAAGGACGGTTTCTCTGCCTAACAGTGTAGATAAAGTGGTCTGTCTCTCCGCAGGATCGTTAAGACTCGTAGAATATATGGGAGCGGTCGATAAAGTCGTCGGAATCGACAGCAAAGACAGCGAAGAAACGGCAAATTACTACAAAGCGACGTATCACATTGCATTCAACACCAGAGGCATTACGAACGTCGGCAGTGCGGACAGTTTCAAAGAGATAATGGCTACAGGTGCGGATGTCATCATTACTTCCAATACCGATGTCGGCGAACTGAACAAACTTCAGGAGAATACAAAAATCCCCGTTGTCGGAATCAACGCCGAAGGAAACGTTACGGTGGGCGGAGATACATTCAATGAAAACATCAGGCTCCTCGGCAAGGTACTCGGAAAAGAAAGCCGTGCGGAAGAGCTCATAAACGGCGTTTCTTCGATAGTCAATGAACTCACCGATATGAAAGAGAAATCCACCAAGACGAAGGACACAAAGTGCTACGTCGGCGGTATGTTCTACTACATGAAGGGAGACCTCTACAGAACAAGCGGTAACTTCGAACCGTTCACACTCACAGGCGTGACCAATGTTATGGAAGTCAGAGACGGAAACCCGTATGATACCGAGGCCAAAGAGATAATAAATGCGAAACCCGACTACATTTTCGTCGACAGCATAAAGATATCGGATTCCAAAACCCAATATGAGACAGATCTCAAGGCCTATGCGGAAGTTCCCGCCGTAAACGACGGAAACATCTACTCGCTTTACGTGGAGAAATACTACGGTACAAACTGGGAGTCGGAACTGATGAATGCATATTATATCGGTAACATCATCGACCCGTCTGCATTCGACTGCGATGCGGAAGCCAAGGCGAATCAGATTCTCAGTCTGTTCTACCCCGGCAGCGA
This sequence comes from Anaerovoracaceae bacterium, assembly GCA_963625795.1. Taxonomy (GTDB): domain Archaea; phylum Thermoplasmatota; class Thermoplasmata; order Methanomassiliicoccales; family Methanomethylophilaceae; genus Methanarcanum. The sequence continues at coordinate 4,903 of CAVFUJ010000026.1, read as the reverse complement.
CATCACCGTGGACGATCTCGTAGAGAAACAGGGCTCAGGAGCAGGCAAACTCGTTTGGTGAAACAGATGGACTACAGGATTTACGATCAGGACGACGAAACGACAGAATCCGAATCTTCATACAGGAACGATACCTGCAGAAAGAGAAAGTGGATGATTGTCATCTTTCTCTCCCTGATCGTAATCACCCTGCTTTCCCTCTACATCGGAAATCCCGATTATTCCGTTGCGGATATCACGAAAGCGATATTCACAATGGACAGGTCATCGGTGATCGGCAGGTTCGTCTGGAACATTGATCTTCCCATCGCCGTGGCGGCGATGGTCGCAGGCGCCGCATTATCGCTTGCGGGAGCTGCGATGCAGTGTATCCTGAGGAATCCTTTGGCTTCGCCGTACACATTGGGAATATCCAATGCAGCCGCATTCGGTGCGGCTGCATCGATTCTCTTCCTTACGGGATCGATGACATTCGGAACAGCAAGTAACTACATCACACCGATTTCCGCATTCGTAATGGCGATATTTGCCACGGGACTGATTCTTTTCCTCACAAAGGTTACAAAAACATCCTCCGAAACGATGATTCTTGCGGGTATTGCGGTGAGTGCGATATTCTCCGCCGGAATGACTTTAATGCAGTACATGGCGGATTCCGTTCAGCTGAGCCAGATAGTCTCATGGACCTTCGGTTCCGTATCGTATACAACATGGAATTGGAACATTATTCTGATTGCCGCCACGGCGGTTGCCGCGGTTTACTTCTACTCAGTGAGATGGGACATGAACGCCATGAACGCAGGCGACGAAGTCGCAAAGGGATTGGGCGTAAACACAGACAGATTCCTTGTGATAGGACTGTCCGTTGCGGCGGTGATAACCGCATTCGTTGTTTCACAGTTCGGAGTGATTTCGTTCGTAGGACTTCTCGGACCGCACATCGCACGTACGATGGTCGGAGAGGATCACAAGGCACTGATTCCTATGTCCATCCTTACAGGCGCTTTACTGCTCCTGATAGCGAACGTCGTCGCACGTAACATCATCCTGCCCGCAGTATTGCCTGTAGGACTGCTCACATCGCTTATAGGCGGTCCCGCTTTCATATTCATGCTCATAAGGAGGTACAGAACGTCATGAGGCTCAGTATTTCGGATATCGGCTTTGATTACGACGGAGGCCGCGACATACTCTCGGGAGTCTCCTTCGAAGCGGATAAAGGAGATATTGTCTCGATTCTCGGACCGAACGGTGCCGGAAAGACAACTCTTCTGAAATGTATCAACAACATCCATACTCCGAAGAAAGGTACTATTACAGTAGACGGCGAGGACATTTCCAAACTCTCGAGAAACGAAATAGCCAGAGCGATAGGATACGTACCTCAGAGATCGCACGTTTCCGGCAATACTGTCTTCGAATCGATCCTCGTCGGACGTAAGCCTCACATCACATGGGATGTCACCGACAGAGATCTGAAACTCGTCGGACGTATCATCGACATCATGGAACTCACTCCCATTGCGGACAAGCCCGTAAACGAAATCTCGGGAGGAGAGTATCAGATGGTTCAGATTGCACGTGCCGTCGCGCAGCAGCCCAAAGTAATGCTGTTGGACGAACCTACAAGCAATCTCGACATCAAGAATCAGTACGAGGTTATGCACAGGCTGTTCCACATCATCAAAGAGAACGGAATCTGTGCCGTGATGACAAACCACGATCTCAATCTGGCACTTAGGTTCAGCAACCGTTTCATTCTTATGAAAGACGGAAAAATATTCGCTGCCGGAGGCGATGAAATAATCACTCCCGAGAACATTCACGAGGTGTACGGCATAGATGTCACTGTGGGTGAAGTGAACTCTTACAAGGTCGTAGTTCCCAACGAACTGCAGCATCTGCTTTCCCCTAAGGTGAAAGAATTCCTCAGTAAAAGGAAGAGAAATCCCAAACAGATGGATTTCTTTAACGAAAAAGCGGGAACCTGGGATGAAACCTCAATCCACGACATGAGTAAAGTGGATTATATCACAAATCTTCTCAACATCGAAGAAAACAGCAGAATCCTCGACGTAGGCACGGGTACAGGAGTCATGATTCCCGGTTATCTGTCGAGAATCGTAGACGGTCATGTGAATGCCATCGATTATTCGGAGAATATGATTGCCGTCGCACGTTCCAAATATCCGGAATCCGAGAAATTATCCTACACGGTGGGAGACATCTACAAACTCAGGGAAAGAGACGTTTACGACCGTATTGTGTGCTACTCCTGTTTCCCACATTTCCCCGATCCCATGGAAGCGATTCACATACTCTCACACGCTCTCAGAAAGGGCGGAACTCTGACTGTGGCACATTCGTCATCCAAGGATCATATCAACAAAGTACACAGCACCGGAGGAGAGGAAATCTGCAACGATTATCTCCCTGAATTGGATGTCATGAGCGAAATGTTCTCCGCACACAATCTCGACATCGTGTTCACCCGCGACGATGAGGACTATTACATAGTGATAGGAAGAAAACGCTGATCATCCCTGCAGAAGGTTGACAATTCTCTTCTGTATGTCTGTAAGCTGTACATCTTCCGTTCCTTTCTTCCACGGATCCTTCACACGCTTGATATCGTTCAGTGCGGCAAGTGCATCGTCTACGGTAATTCCCGTACCTTCGATTCTGCTCCATATTGCGGATCTTACGATTAAAACCAAAAACTGTATGAAATAACGGTATTCCAGGTTTTTCTGCATGTAGAGCTTGAATGCTATGAGATCTGTATCGTTGGAAAGATTGTCGAACATTCTTTCCGCATCATCTCTGATTTTCATACTGCGGAGAGCTTCTTCGGCATCTTTCTCTCTGTTAGACACGATGATATCGAATCCTGCGTTCGATGTTTTCTTCATTATGGCTTCGCTGTTGAATTCGATTGAACCCCTGGAAATCAGGAAGAATTCTCTGTAGAATCCCATGTGTTCCTTCACAAGATGTCCGTTCTCGAGTTCCGATCTGTATCTTTCAATCTGAGAAAGAAAGACTGCACCGCTCATTTCGGCAACGGCGGGATCGAAGAAAATGTGCACGTATTCTCTTTTGCCGTTCACGATACGTGTAACGGTTCTGTGGGATGCAACCGCTCTGTACTCGGTACTGTCACCCATCAGTTCCTTTCCGTATTCGGATACGATACGTCCGTACATCTCGGCATCCGTTCTTATACGGACGGTATAATCCGTCCCCAGAGACCTGATTTTTTCCATATCTCCGTCGTCCCCGTAGGTCACACCGAATACACACGATACATCATCATCCTGAACCCATTCGTTTACTTCCATATCCGAAAGATATTCCTCGGAAACGGAGAATGGAACATGGTGACGTTTGTAATAAACGGGAAAATTGGAAGAAAGACTGTAGATAACTTCGGATTCGCTCATCTGCGGTCCGGAGAACATTCCCGCATCGACATTTCCGGAGAGGTTTCTTGTATCGTATGTGTCGTATGAGGAGAGAATCATTCTGATATGACCTCCTCCTGAGTTGATTTTACCCCAGACTCTGAAGAACGAATCTATGTTTTCCTTCTTCATGGAACGGAAAAGCACTGACATTACCTTCGACGACGGAAGATTGTCCTGCTTAACCGTCGAAATAACATTCCCTCCGAAGAGACATATCGTTGTTGCCTTGGAGATGAAAGACCATGATTCGGGGAATGCGGCGATGAGAGATTCCCTCAGTCCGATCTCTTTCGATATGATTTCTATGACATCTGTGCCGCTGCCGTCGATAAGCCCTACAGGAGGTTTTTCCCTTTTTTCACGGTTGGGCATTATCTCTCCGGTATACGGATCGAGATGGCCCACACACTTTCTTTTGTAGACTTCCTTCCCTTTCGAACTGTCGTAAACCTTCTCGTTTACGTATGCGTAGATTTTTCCGCTCTTCTTGTTCTTCAGAAGGACTACGGATGTCATAATTGTATAATTCATTATTATACAAAAATATTTTTGTTTATACATAGTGAAAATGTCGGAAAATCCTTCTTAGGAAACATTAAAAATACCCCCGATCGACCGATTTTCGAAGGTATACAATTCTATTCTATAATATAAAGAATAGAAAAGTAATGTGAAAACTGCATTCTCAGTTATGTATACCGCAAAAAATCTGAGATTGATAATAGGAAAATTTTAAATACTTATTTAATGGAACCCCCATTCCGAAAGTTACGGTGGTTTAAATTCATTCCACTGAAATGACAATCACGTCATGTGAGAAAAGGACCGCAAGGAACTGATCTCACGGAGGAAATGATAGCATGATGTTCGACACATCGAAATTGGACTATGGTTTCATCCTCAGACGCTACGATGCAGAGGCTGAGAATGAAAACACCCCTGAAGCGATCGCCGCAAAGATGCTTCCCTCGGACCCCGTCCTCAAGGAAGTAGCTAGCACGGTCCTGTACATGAAATTCAAAGAGATCGGACCTGTCGTCACCAACGCGCTGAAGACAGTTGCGCCTCTTGACGTGATCAACAAAGGTCTCGTCGCAGGAATGGAGATTGTCAGTGTTCTTTACGCACAGCACATCTACTACCTCCCCGAGATTATGATGGCCGCAAAGGTCATGGAAGTCGGTATCGCAATTGCCGAGAAGCAGATCCCCGGCGGAAGGACAACAAAAGGAAAGGTTGTCATGCACGCAGCAGAGGGAGACCCGCACGACATCGGTAAGAACATTGCAGCCGTTATGATGAGGTCATCCGGATTCACGGTAGTCGATATGGGTAAGGATGTTGCAGTCACCGATCTCGTCGACAAAGTCGTCGAAGAGAAGCCCTTCCTCGTAACAGGAACGGCACTCATGACCACAACAATGTCCGCATTCCCC
>CAVFUJ010000025.1:0-13518 GCA_963625795.1 Anaerovoracaceae bacterium | reverse complement strand
GGCGGAATCGCTCATGATGAAGATGACCGAGAAGGGAATCGGAAGACAGGATGCGCATGAAATCGTACGTTCGTCTTCGATGATTGCCGAGGATGAGGACAGACAGCTCAGGGATGTACTTCTTGAGAGAGACGATCTCAGAGGTCTCATGACCGAAGAGGAAATCAGAGCTGCAATGGATCCGAGCAACTACACCGGCGGGGCCGGAGAGATTGTCGATAAAACCGTCGCTGAGGTTGAAGCAAAGCTCAAGGTGAGGATTTGAGTCTTTCAGAAGCAAAAAAGCAGAGGCTCAAGGCAGGATTGTTCATCGGTACGCTTTTGGGCGCACTGATGACTGTCGCCGTCTACGTTATGACAAACAGCAATCCTGTGTCCCTGATTCTTCTGCCGATTTTCATCATCATGAGTGCCCTGCAGTCTATTACAGGGCCCTCAGATGATGAGGAATAAAATCAATCTGCGATGAGATCGCCGGCACCGGGTCCGGGTTTTACCTGATAGATTTCGGTGAACTTCAGTTTCACGAGTCCCTTTGCGGGAAGTTCGGGTTTCTTTGCGTGCATCATATCGCGTGCTTTTACGTAGTCTGCACCGCTGTCTTCGACAGCTGCTTTGCATTTGACCTGCCAGGACATTTTTCCTTCGGGAGTCCAAATGCAGAACGATGCCCACGGGTTCTCTTTCAGGTTTGAAAGTGTTTTTTTCATGAAGTTGTCGATGACCCAAAGGTTCTCGGCATCCTGCAGGAACATCGCTCCGATGGGGACTACATTGGGTATTCCTTTCGCGGATGCGGTTGCAAGATAGATTGTCTTCATAGCTTTGAATTCGGAGATCATTTCTTCGCTCAGTTTGACCATGTTACCATCTGAATACCGAATTGTGCCGTAGATATTTGACACTGTGGTTCAGACCCAAGGTTTATATCGGATATGCGGATGTAGTGTCACCCAATGGGCAAGTAGATCAGCCCGGTTAGATCGCTTCGTTCGCAACGAAGAGGCCGCGAGTCCGAATCTCGCCTTGTCCACCACTCGTTTTCGCTTCCGACATTCGGAATTTATTTACAGACTGTCAGAGTGGTTTCGTTGCGTATTGGCAATCTGCAATTTGGAACATCGAACAATTATAATCGGACACTGTTCACCGGATGTGGTTTGGAAGATCGGAGATCTTGCCGTCGACGGAACGGCGTTATTGGCACCTATGTCGGGTTTCACGTCAAACGGTTACAGAGATTTCATGAGGCCGTTCGGTGTTGCGTTATCCTTTACGGAGATGACGTCAGATATGGGCGTCATACACGGAGGGAGGCGCACTGCGGAGTATCTCGATTTTGGAGACGAAGGTCTTACCGGAGTACAGCTCTTCGGCAGTGACCCGGATGATCTTTCCGAGGCTGCGGAGAAGGTTCTGGAAATCAAACCGAATACTGCGCTTATCGATATCAATATGGGGTGTCCCGTATCGAAGATTGTCTGTAACGGAGCAGGTTCTTCTCTGATGAAAGACCCTGAAAAATGCGGCGAAATCATCAGGAAAATAAAATCAAAAATCGATGTGCCAGTCACTGCAAAAATACGTCTCGGTTGGTGTGAAAGCGAGATGAATTTCAGAGAAGTTATCGACGAACTTCAGTCCGCGGATGTCGATATGATTTCGCTTCACGTACGTACTAAAAAGGACGGTTACGCCGGAAGGGCGCATTACGATCTTGTTCACGGGCTCCGTAAGGAGATGTCTGCCCCACTTGCGATATCAGGTGATATTTACTCCCTGGAAGACGCAATCTCCGCCGTAGATATCACAGGTGCGGAAGCGGTTATGGTTGCACGCGGTGGTGTGGGAAATCCTTTCTTGATCACGCAGATCGACAGATACTTCAGAACAGGCGAGAGGCTTCCGAATCCCACAGTGTCCCAGCAAATTAAATGGTGCTTCGGATTAATGGACGAACTCTCAAAGAACATGGATGAAGAGAATGTCATCAGAAAGATGAGATGTTATGCCCCGAGATTCGTCGCAGGCTGTCACGGATGCCGTGAATACCGCCGCCGTCTCGCATCGGAATCTGAGGACAGAGAAACACTGACGGAATTGCTGAATCACATCGATTCCGAGATGGGTCACCTGCAGATAGGCGACCGTTTGACTTAATTTCAGAAGATAAAAAATAGGTTTGGTGAAGGGCCGAAGCCCTTCACAATCACTGTTTGGTTCCCCATTCCGTGACGTTACTGAAGTCGAGACCCTGCGTATCCACGTTGTTGATATCGAATACAGGTTCTTCGATTCCTTCGGCTTTCTGTTTCTTCCAGTCGTCCCATGCGACCTTGACGTACTTGTAAAGGAGGAACAGGGCCGTAATGTTACAGATGCCCATGATTGCCATGAAGACATCGCACAGGTCCCAGACGAGATCGACGGGGATAATACATGCGACAAACACGACGAGTGTGATGAACACACGGAGCAGCTGAACGTATTTATGATCGTCCTTAATGAACCTGAGGTTTGCCTCGGACATTGAGTAGTAGGCAATCAGACTGCTGAAAGCGAACACGAACATGAAGATTGCAAGGACCCAAAGGATCCAATCTCCGCCGAATGCGTTGACCATGGCTGCCTGAACGGTATCCATAGCCCATCCGCCTTTCCTTTCGCCGGTTGCCCAGAGTCCGTCCCATCCGCCGTCAACTGTGACTCCCTTTGCGACAAATGTCGACGGGAGACAGCAGAGCACCATGAATGCTGTAATGGAACATACGACGAGAGTATCGACGTAAACACCGATGGACTGAATCAGACCCTGCCTGACGGGGTGGGGTACGTGTGCGGAAGATGCAACGTTGGGGATCGAACCGATACCGGCTTCGTTGGAGAAGACACCTCTCTTCAGACCCCACATGATACAGCTTCCCGCGAATCCTGCGAATATCTGTTTGAAGTTGAATGCGTTCTCGAAGATCTGTCCGACTGCCCATCCGAGCTGTTTCCAACCGATGATGATTGCGATGAATCCGATAATGAGCCAGACAACAACCATCACAGGAACGAGAATCTCGGATGCCATTGCGACTTTCTTAACTCCTCCGAAGATGAGGAAAGCCGTCATTGCCGCAAAGATAACTGCGAGAATGATTGTAATTCCGTCGATACCCGCAAGTGCATCCATTCTTGTGAATGCGGACGCTGAGTTTGCTGCCTGGTTTGCGATGAAACCGACACCGTATGTGACAATAATCCAGAATGCGATGAAGAGTGCGAATTTACGGTTCTTCAGTCCTTTCATGATGTAGTACGCGGGACCTCCGTGGTAGTTACCGTCGGATTTCTTCTCTTTGAAAATCTGTCCCAATGTACATTCTACGAAGGATGTGGCCGCTCCGAGGATTGCGAAAATCCACATCCAGAAAATAGCACCGGCACCTCCCATGATAATAGCGGAAGTAACTCCGGTAATGTTTCCCACACCCACACGGGCACCCATTCCGACACAGAATGCCTGGAATGAGGAAATCATACTGTGTTTCTCTTTCTTTCCTTTCTCGATGCCCGACATCGGGTTGATGTACTTTATCTGGTCCTTGATCGTCGTGAACTGAATTCCCTTGAATTTCCAAAGGAAAAGCAGCGCACCTAGTATGATGAAGACGAATGCAATGTACCAAATGTAGACATCGAGATAATCGTTGACAAACGTATCCACCGGCTCCAGGGCGTCCGTGATCGTCGTCTGTATGTCTGTCAGTAAACTCATCGTATCACTTTATTCGGCTGTCCGAATGAAGGGCAGGTCCCGTAATTATTACAGCACTCATGCCCATGTTATTGGCTTCCCTTATTACTAGGTATTTAATAAATGTTGTTTTTTGAGACATAAACCATTACATTTTGTTGGAAATAAGTCAAAAACGATAAGCGACCCTATACTAAAAACTCAATTTGTCGGATTTTATTTTTCTATTGATATTTTGTGTTTTGAACAAAACTTTTTATCTTCGATTTTGAGTAGGTAACGTTATATAGAAGTTTTAACTCTTTATCGTTCATCAGACTAAAGGAGAGATTCCAATGGCAAAGAAACAATTCAAAACGGAATCGAAGCGTATTTTGGATCTGATGGTCAATTCCATCTACACTCACAAGGAAATCTTCCTCCGTGAAATTATTTCGAACGCATCCGATGCAATCGATAAGATGAACTTCAAAGCGATGACCGACGAATCACTCGGTCTTTCGAAGAAGGATTTCAAGATCAAAGTATCAATTGATAAAGAAGGCAGGACAGTCACTGTCAGCGATAACGGTATCGGCATGACACAGGAAGAAATGGAGAAGAATCTCGGTGTTATCGCACACAGCGGTTCCCTCGATTTCAAGAAAGAGAACGGCGACAAGAAAGGTGCGGATTCCATCATCGGTCAGTTCGGTGTCGGTTTCTACAGCGCATTCATGGTTTCCGACAAGGTTACCGTGATTTCAAAAGCCGCAGGCAGCGATGTTGCATACAAGTGGGAAAGTTCCGGTGCCGACGGCTATACTATCGGGGAATGCGAGAAAGACGGCTACGGTACCGATATCATCATGCATATCAAGCCCGACACCGAAGATGAGGATTACTGTGAATTCCTCGAACCGTACAGGATTCAGGAACTTATCACGACATACTCGGATTACGTCCGCTGGCCTATTCACATGGATGTCGAAGAAGGCGAGTGGAAAGAAACCGGAGAAAAAGATGAGAAAGGCAACCCCAAGAGGGAATACGTCACCAAGACCGTTGATAAAGTAATCAACAGCATGGTTCCGATTTGGCAGAAGAGCAAGAAATCCGCTACCGATGAAAAATGCAAGGAATTCTACAAGACAAAATTCCACGACTACGAAGATCCTATCTCCGTGATCCGTGTCAACGCGGAAGGTATTGTTTCATACAAAGCGATGCTTTTCATCCCCAAGAAAGCGCCTTATGACTTCTATTCGAGAGATTACGAACCCGGACTTCAGTTATATTCGAACGGCGTCCTGATTATGGACAAATGTGCAGATCTTCTTCCGTTCTGCTTCCGTTTCGTAAAAGGAGTTGTGGATTCACAGGACTTCTCTCTTAACATTTCAAGGGAAGTTCTGCAGCATGACGCTCAGCTGAAAGCAATCGGAGAGAATCTCAAGAAGAAAGTCAAAGCGGAACTTCTCAGAATAATGAAAGAGGATGCCGAGACATACAAAGAATTCTACAGGAGCTTCGGACGTCAGCTGAAATACGGTCTTGTCGAAGACTACGGCAGAAACAGAGAATTCCTTCAGGATCTTCTCATGTTCACATCTTCGGAGAAAGACGGATTGGTTTCTCTTGACGAGTATGTAGATGCAATGCCTGAAGATCAGAAGAACATCTACTACGTAACGGGAGATTCAATCGAACAGGCAAAGAACATGCCTCAGACCGAACAGGTCCGTGACAAAGGATACGATATTCTTGTTCTCACAGAAGATGTCGATGAATTCGTAATGAAAACAATCGCCGAATACAGAGAGAAGAAGATGTGTAACGTCACATCCGACGATCTCGGTATCGAATCCGAAGAAGAGAAGAAGGAAGCGGAGAAGAATGAGGAAACGTACAAAGAACTTCTCGACTTCGCAAAGGAAACTCTCGACGGAAAAGTAACTGCGGTGAAGATTTCACACAAGCTGAAGAATCATGCAGTCTTACTTACAAGCGAAGGACACATCACTCTCGAGATGGAGAAATACTTCGCGGAGATGCCCGGTTCCGATGAAACCAAGATGAAGGCACAGCGTGTGTTGGAACTCAACGCTTCGCACCCTGCGTTCAAAGCATTGGATAACGCATTCCTCAACGACAAAGAAAGAGCGAAAGATCTCATCAAGATCATGTATGCCCAGGCATCGATTAACGCAGGAATTCCGTTGGACGATGCGGTCGGTTACTCCGATCTTGTCTTCAAACTCTTCTGAAAATCTTTATCCGGGCGGAAACGCCCGGATTTATTCTGTTTTATTTGCGTTACGGGCTGCCATACGGGAGTATCTGTAGTAAAGTACAACATCCGTGAACACGAGTGCGAAATCGAGGATGTAGAAGAACATCACATAGTTGATCTGATTGATTACAATCTTGTTGATGATACCGCACAGATATCCTATGAGTACAACGTATGAGAACAGTACGCTCTTACCTTCGGTTCTCTTCGTCCTCAGCTGTTTCAGGATCGAAAAAGGCCATGCGACTGCGAAACACAGCAGCATCAGCATTTCGAATAGGCCGTCAATCATGTCATCTCACCGATGCCCGTAAGGGCATTGATGATTTGTAGTGCCGACACTCATTTCAATATTGCGCCGGTGTAAGGACAGGTCTTTGCGTTTTCTCCGTTGCCGGATTCGCTGTCGACGCAGATACATTCTCCGAATACCAAATCGGGAAGAATAATCCTGTTCTTCTTGGCTTCTTTGAGCATATCGACATCGACGTCAAGCACCCTTACATCACTGCTCTCGGTACATCCTTCGATAACGTTACCGTCGGGACCGATGAATTTACTCCTGCCTATGAGGTTCTTTCCGCAGTCGGGTCCGACCATGTTGCAGAGAATAACAGGAAGTGAGTTTTCCGCAGCTCTCGATTTCACGATGCTGTCGAATCTGTTCATCTGTTCTTCCGTGAATGCGGAAATACAGATCAGAAGATCCACGTCGTGTTCCGCGTAATACTTGTACAGCTCGGTGGAAAGAAGATCGTAGCCCACCGAAATACCGATCTTTGTACCCATGTGGTTGATAATCATGGGCTGGTTTCCCGTTGCGAAGTACTCGTTTTCATCGAATGCACCGTCGCTGCTGAGAATCATCTTTCTGTAAGTGCTGATGTTCTTTCCGCTTATGTGCAGTGCACAGTCGTAGTATTTTCCGTCGATAAGTCTGGGACATCCGACGATAATCGCACAGCCCCTGTTCACGGAAAGTTCCGAGAGTTTGGAAACAATCTTTGCGTCGAGTGTATCCACGGCCATTTCGTTCGGTTTTCCGGTGTATCCGGAACAGAACATCTCAGGGAGAACGAAAATATCGGATTCTACGTTGTTGATTCTCATCCTCGCTTTGAAAAAGTTGACCGTCGGATCGTTCATGAGGCCTCTGGACTGTACGAGTGTGATCTTCATGACACTCCGAATGAAGTATTGAATAATTATACCTAAGGTATCATCCGCGATACTTTATCCCGTGTGTGCGACAGGTGTTATAATCTATGCCGTCATTAGGAGTGACATGTCCCAACTGTCCGTCAAGTGTCCGAAATGCGGTAATCTCTGCACCTTCCGCGAGGGAAAGGTATTCGGGTACTGTAACAAATGCGGATCGAACCTCGAACGCGATGTCAAAAACATTGCAAAAGTTTACGACAGATCCTCGGAGACGGACGAGAATCTTCTGATGGCATACGACAGGACGGAAACGTGTACATCGCTGAAGGTTCCCACAAGAGATAATTTCGATATCGAAGGATACGATTTCGAAGTCGAGAGAATAATGGATAATCTCATGGTTTTCAATGAGGTTATGGAAGATATCTACAATTCTCTGAATTCAATGGAATTCGAAAGAAAAATCCGCACTTGTGAGATATGTTCGGATATGGTCGACCGTGTTGTGAAACAGTTCGATGCATTTGTCACAGAGTTTGAAGACTACGGAATGAAAGAAGCTCTGACTTCCACATCCGCAAAATACAACCGTCTTTCCGATGAACTGTCTGCCGAATTCTCAAGAATGCAGTCGAAATCCATGGATGAGATGTGGAAGGGAAGAGAGGAAGAACGCGCTCAGTTGGTAAAAGAACTGAATGAAGCGAAAATCCGCAAGAAATCGATTCCCATGTATGATTTAAGATCCAACTGGGAAGCGGATAACGAGATTGCGGAGCTTGAACGTAAGCTCAACGGCATGGAGTGATCGCAATGTCACAGGATTGGACGGAAAAATACAGGCCGAGGACACTGAAAGATGTCCTGGGAAATCCCGGGCCTGTTGCAGACCTCAAAGCATGGGCCGAATCCTGGGACAAAGGCATACCGAAGAAAAGGGCGGTCGTTATGATCGGTACTCCCGGTGTGGGAAAGACAACCTGCGCCGAAGCATTGGCCAATGAATTCTCATGGGGACTGATCGAGATGAACGCATCCGATCAGCGTACGGGAGATGCGATAAGATCCGTAGCACTCAGGGGAGCGTATTCCAACACATTCTCGGACAAAGGAGAATATCTCAGCACGAAGGACGGAGGAAGAAAGCTTATCGTTCTCGACGAAGCGGACAGTCTCTTCGGAAACGCGGACCGCGGTGCGATACCTGCGATTGCGGAACTCATAAAATCAACAAAACAGCCCGTTATTCTGATTGTAAACGATTTCTACAATCTCAGCAGGAAATCTTCTGCAGTCAAAACCGATACGTTACAGCTCACGTTTAAGACTCCTCCTGTCAACACGATAATGAAGGCTCTGAAGAGAATCTGTATTGCAGAGAATGTGGAAATATCCGACGAAGCCCTCGGCCGTATCGCAAAAAATTCCAACGGAGATATCCGTGCGGCGGTAAGGGATTTGGAGTCTCTGGCACTTGGAAAAACAAAGGTTACCGTCGAAGATACCGATGATCTCTCAGGACGTATCGTCAAGAAGAATATGTACGACTTGATGAAAGTCATCTTCTGGAATGCGGATGCAACCGCATCAAGACAGATGGCACGCGATGTGGATGAAGAACCCGGCATGGTAATGCTTTGGGTCGATGAGAATCTCCCCCGCCAGTATCCCGATAACGGAGATCTTTACAGAGGATACGGAAAACTTTCGAGAGCCGATGTATTCCTCGGAAGAGTAAGCAAACGTCAGTACTACGGAATGTGGTCTTACGCATCGGATATGATGACTTCCGGAGTATGCGTCGCAAGAATGACCAACAAAAAGAGCAACGAATGGTTCAAGAATCCTTCGTATCTCACCAAAATGTCAAGATCCAAAGGCGTACGTCAGACGAAAGCGGACGTATGTCAGAAACTTGCGGATCATCTTCACACTTCAACCGGAAGAATATCTTCGGATGTACTTCCTCCTCTGAAACTCATAATGGAGAGAGATCCCGAGATCTGTGCATCCCTTATCAACGATGCAAATCTCGATGCGGAAGATATCGCATTCTTACTCAACGCAAAAGTGGATTCTCCTGCGGTGAGCGAAGCGGTTTCCGCCGCAGCCGCAATGAAAGAAGTCGGTAAACCGAAAGCAGTCGTTCACAATGATACACCGCCTGCCGAGGAAAAACCGCAGCCGAAGAAGGGACAGAAGAGTCTGTTCGAATTCTGAGGGATAATATGGATGAAGGTTACCGCAATCTCCTGATCAAACAGCAATACAGGCTGTACAACGACCACGCCGCCGTGAAACTCTGTCATTGGATGAAAGAATCCATGGTGAGGCAGAGGTCATGCTACAAACACGATTTCTACGGTATCGACAGTCACAGATGCCTTCAGATGACTCCTGCAATAAACGAATGTTCGCATATGTGCCAGTTCTGCTGGAGAGTGCAGGAGAAAGATTTCGAAGTGAAGGATTGGGCGGAACCCAAGGATATGCTTGACAATCTCATCGCACAGCAGAGGTTGCTTATTTCGGGATTCAACGGTGATCCGAGAGTATCGAAGGAAATGTTCAGAGAAGCAAACGAACCGAATCAGGTTGCGATTTCTCTTGCGGGCGAACCTATCACTTACCCTTACCTTTCCGAATTCATCAAAGAATGTCACAGGCGTAAGATGACCACGTTCCTTGTCACAAACGGCACCTATCCCGAAAGACTTGCGGAATTGGATGAACTTCCGATGCAGTTGTATATCACAGTTGCAGCGCCGAATGAGGAAATTTATAAGAAAGTCTGCAGACCGAAGATCAAAGACGGATGGGAGAGACTGATGAAAACGTTGGAACTTCTTCCTTCGTTGGATACAAGAACGGTCATAAGACACACACTCGTCAAAGATCTCAACATGGGTTGGGTTGAAGAGTACGCAAAATTGGATAAAATCGCGGATCCCGACCTCATTGAACCGAAAGGATATGTTTTCGTCGGAGGTTCGAGAACGAGATTGTCGATGAACAATATGCCTTCGTTCGATGAAATAAGAGAATTCTCATCTCAGCTCGGAAGTCTTGTCGGTAAGGAAATAATCAAAGAAAAGGCCGACAGCCGCGTAGTTCTCCTCGGTACTCCGGGTATGGAAACCGATGTCAGAAAACTGCACGGCTGGGATTCTCAGCGAATTATGAGGAACACAATCAGCACGATATGAAGCACGAGGAAGATGTAGTTCAGCTTGAACTTGATCTTCTGGGTCTTGTGATGTGCCACATGCATTCCGATTACCGCACCGAACGGTCCGAAGAGACCTGAAATAATCAGTGCGTTTTCGGTGGTTCTCCATTCTCCTTTGACTGCTTTGCGTTTGTCCGCAAGGTACATTGAGAATGAAATTATGTTTATGATGACATAAATTGCAACAATAATCAGTGTTGTCATACTCATACTATCACAGTGATTCGATGTATTCCCCGAGTTTTTTCTTCTTACCGGAAATCTGATCTTTCGGGCTGTCGAAGAAGATAGCATCTGCGATACCGGTTGATTCCGAAATCTTTTCCAACTGTTTCGCACCTTTTTCGTCACCGAACATACAGCAGACGAAGAGGCTTGCGTTTTTCAGCTGATCTTTGTGTGATTCGATAAAAATTCTCATCTTTTTGGAGACTTTTCCCGCATACACTCCGGAACCGAGGATGATTCTGTCGTATTTGGAAGGGTCCGTGGTGTCCGAAAGCTGAATCGCTTCCGCACCGATTTTCGACGCAATAAATTCGGCTACCTGTTTGGTGGAGCCGAGTTTGCTTGTATAGATTATCGCTGTGGCCATGTTACGTGAAGTGCGGACATACAATAAATAACTTAACAGTAAAATGCCGATGTGCCAAACATTGATTTTTTCGGTATTTCGGATAATCCGTTCCGTATGTTACGGTGGTTTTATTCAATGATTTATGCGTAAAATCACTCAAAAGTTTTTATCGTTGTTGCGATACGGCGGTTGTGATTCTATGTCAGTAAGGATCGGATACATGGGAATTCCATTTTCCAACAGCGAGGAAATGGCAATGATATTCTCAAAAAAATTCGATCTCAGAGATGTCGAATTAGTCCCTCTTATGACTGCGAGAAATGTTCTCGATGCTCTTATGTCGGGAGATGTTCAGTACGGCGTGTTTGCCGTCGAGAATAAATTTGCAGGCATTGTCATCGAAACCAAAGAGGCAATGGAACGTGTCAGAGGTATCAAAGAACTCGATGAAATGTGGTCTCCGATTCACCACTGCGTGTTCAAGAAGAATAAAGAGGACAATGTGAAAAGATTGGTGTCGCACATTCAGGCTTTACATCAGTCTAAGAACAATCTCGGAAAATTCTATCCCGGTGCGGAACTTGTCGAATGCGAAGATACCGCTTACGCTGCGGAAATGCTTTCAAAAGGTGAACTTCCCGAAGGAAGTGCGGCAGTTTGCAGACGTGACGCAGGTGAGCATTACGGCCTGTATCTCGACAGAGAGAATGTTGAGGACAGCAAAGACAATATGACAAGATTTTCAATCGTCAGAATGGAATGAAAGGTCCTGATCCATCAGAGCTATTGCGGTCATCGCTTCTACGACGGCGACTGCACGGGGTACGATACAGGGATCGTGTCTTCCTTTGATTGAGATTGTATCGTTTTTCATCTCATCGAGATTGACGGTGTGCTGTTCTTTCGATATTGAGGGTGTGGGTTTGAACGCAACACTGAATGTCAACGGCATTCCGTCGCTCATTCCTCCGCAGACTCCGCCCAAGTTGTTGGATAATGCGGAAATTCTACCGTCCTTTATGCAGTATTGATCATTACTCTCGGAACCTTTCATTTCCGCAATCGAGAATCCTCTGCCGAATTCCACTCCTTTAACGGCGGGAATCGAAAACATCATTTTTGCTACGGTGACGTCCAAAGCATCGAACCAGATTCCTCCGAATCCGATCGGAAGTCCTTTTACGATACATCCGACAACTCCTCCGACACTGTCTCCGTCTTCCGATGCGGATAAAATGCATTGTGACATCTTTTTATCCAATTCTTCGGAAACCGCGCGTGTTCTGAATGCTCTTGACCCGTAAATCTCGGAGAATGAGTGTTCTTTTTCATCCTTAATGTTTGAAATCTGTTTGGTATACGCTGCAATCTCAATCCCTTTTGTTTTGAGATACTGCGATGCAATTGCACCTGCAGCAACAAGGGGTGCCGTCATTCTTCCTGAGAACTGCGCCCCGCCGGATATGTCGAAATCTCTGAATTTGATCAATGCAGGTAAGTCCGCATGTCCCGGCCTCGGAGTAATGTTGAATCCCGAGTATGATGAAGATTTCGTGTTTTTGTTTTCGATTGTAAGTAAAACATAACGCGATGTTACGGTATTGTCGGTTACGCCTGAGCCGAAAATCACTTCATCCGCTTCTTTTCTCGGAGTGCCTATTCCGTCGGAAGGTTTTCTGAGTTCCATCGATTTTCTGATGTTTTCCGTATCGATGTGCATCCCCGTCGGAAGGCCTTCTACGATACATCCGATGCAGTCTGCATGACTTTTACCGAAGAGGCTGATTTTCAGTTTGTTACCGACAGTGTACATTCTAACACCTTATGCCCAGGGAGCGCATCTGTTCGATGAAACCGGGATAGGATACGTTCCAGCATCCGTCATTCTCCATCGACACGGGATTTTCAGACACCAATGATGCGATTGATGCCGCCATCATAAGTCTGTGATCTCCTTTGTGATCGATTCTTCCGCCCCTGAGACGTTTTACTCCGTTTATAATGCATCCGTCGTCTGTTCCCTTTATGTCGGCACCGAGAGTTCTGAGCATTTTTTCCACGGATTCGATACGGTCGCTTTCTTTGAAACGTAACTGCGGTGCGCCGTACAATCTGCTTGTTCCGTCTGCAGTACTGAGGAGTACGGAGACAATCGGGAACAGATCCGGAACATCCGATATGTCGATATCACACGCCTTCGGATGTCCGTTTTGTGTGCATGTGACGACATCGTTATCGATATCTACGGTGCATCCCGTCATTTTCAGGATATCGACTATTTTCTTATCGCCCTGAGGATCGGACATATCCAATCCTTTTACCGAAACTCTGCCTGACAATCCCCCTGCAACGAGCGGGAAGGCTGCGGATGAGAAATCTGTCGGAACCGTGAAATCGCACGGTTTGTACTTCTGAGGTTCTGCGTGATATCCGGAATCTGTTTTTGCGATTTCGATACCGAATTTATTCATCATTGAGATTGTTATATCAATGTAAGGCTGTGAAACGGTCTTTCCTTTCAGTATGATGTCGGTAGG
>CAVFUJ010000024.1:0-13545 GCA_963625795.1 Anaerovoracaceae bacterium | reverse complement strand
TTTGATAACAGGCGAAAAGCTGCGGAATTCTTCGAGAGTGAGATCGTCGAGATTATTCTTGTTCTCGATACAGTATCTTACGCATGAACCGACGATGCCGTGTGCCTCTCTGAACGGAATGTTCTTTGTGACAAGATAATCCGCAAGATCCGTCGCGTTGATGAATCCGGATTTTACATTTTTGAGCATACTGTCTTTGTTGACTTTCATCGTCGAAATCATCTTGTTCATCATGACGATACATGCATTCAGAGTATCGAGAGCATCCATCACGGGTTTCTTGTCTTCCTGTAAGTCTCTGTTATAAGATAACGGGAGACCTTTGGTCAGCATGAGCATGGTGAACAGACTTCCGTTTACAGAACCGCATTTACCTCTGATGAGTTCCGCGATGTCGGGGTTCTTCTTCTGGGGCATTATGGACGAGCCTGTGGTGTATCTGTCATCCAATTCCACGAATCTGAATTCCGCAGTGGACCAGAAGACAAGTTCTTCCGCCATCGAAGACAGATGTATCGATGTCAGAGACGCACAGAACGCGAGTTCCGTGACGAAGTCTCTGTCGCTGACGGAATCCATGGAGTTGTATGTCGGACCTCTGAATCCGAGTGCTTTTGCAGTCATGTCTCTGTCGATGATGTACGTAGTACCTGCCAATGCGGCCGATCCGAGAGGACAGTAATTCATTCTTTCAAACGAATCCATGAAACGCTGTGCGTCGCGTGAAAATTTGAAGAGATACGCCAATGCATACTCCGCAAGCGTAACAGGCTGTGCGTGCTGCATGTGCGTAAATCCCGGCATAATCGTACTGCCGTTGTCTTTCGCAATCGTCAGTAACGAATCGATGAGAGTGTTGAGATTACCGACTGTAGTAAGAACGGCATCTCTGAGATACATCTTGAAGTCGGTTGCGACCTGATCGTTCCTGCTCCTTCCGGTGTGAAGTTTTCCTCCTGCGGGGCCGATGATATCCGTAAGCCTGAACTCAACGTTTGTGTGAATGTCTTCAAGAGAGTAATCTATGGTGAACACGCCGTTCTTCATCTCAGAGGCAATGGTCCTGAGTCCTTCGATGATGCTGTCTGCATCCTCCGCAGGAATAATACTGCGTTCTTTCAGCATCTTCACGTGTGCGAGCGAGCCCATCACATCGTAGAAGGAGAGCTTCTTATCTACATCGAGGGAGGATGTGAACTGCAGTGTGGAGTCATCCATCTCTCCGTCGAATCTTCCGGACCATAGTGCCTGATGAGACATTTAATCACTTCTTGTGGGCTCTCGCCGTTGTCTTGTTGGGAAGTCCCCAGCAGTAGATGAAGCCGAGTGCCGATCTGTGGTCGAATTCGTCGCCTTTTGCGTAGGTTGCGAGACCTTCGTCGTAGAGTGAATACTCCGATTTACGTCCGACAACCGTTGCGTTACCTTTGTAGAGCTTCATGCGGACGGTACCGGTAACGAATTCCTGTGTCTTGTCGATGAACGACTGAAGGGATTCCCTGAGTACGCCGTACCAGAGACCGTTGTAGATCAATTCGGAATACCTCTGTTCGACACCTCTCTTGTATTCGAGAACATCTTTCTGAAGTGTAAGGAATTCCAATCCCCTGTGGGCTTTGAGCAACAGTGTTGCAGCAGGACATTCGTATGTTTCCCTGCTCTTGATACCGACGAGACGGTCTTCGACGTGATCGATACGTCCGACACCGTTTCTGCATGCAATTGCGTTGAGTGTCTCGATCATCTCGACACCGCCCATTTTCTTTCCGTCGATTGCCGTGGGAATACCCTTTTCGAAGTCAATCTCGATGTATTCCGCTTTGTCGGGTGCGTTGAGGGGGTTTACTGTCCATGCCCATGCTTCCTCGGGAGGCTCTGCCCATGCGTTTTCGATTACACCGCACTCGCAGCTTCTTCCCCAGAGGTTTTCGTCGACGGAGAAGGGGTTTTCTTTCTTTACAATGATTTCAACACCGTTTTCTTTGGCGTAGTCGATCTCTTCCTCACGGGTCATGACCCATTCCCTCATGGGGCCGATGATCTTCATTCCGGGATCGAGTGAAATGATACCTACATCGAAACGGACCTGATCGTTACCTTTGGCGGTGCATCCGTGCGCGATGTATTTCGCACCCTCTTTCTGTGCGACTTCTACAAGTTTCTTGACAATAAGAGGTCTTGCGGTTGCGGTACTCAGGGGGTAGACGTCCTGATACATGGCATTTCCTTTGAGAGTGGGCCAGATGAAATCCTCTACGAATTCGTCTTTCGCGTCGATGAATTCGGCTTTGATTGCACCGTTCCTGAGTGCACGTGCGACGATGTCGTCGCTGCTCGGGGGCTGACCGACGTTGATCGCAACGGCGATGACGTCAAGGTTGTATTTTTCCTGAAGCCACCTAATCGCGACGGATGTATCCAATCCGCCTGAATATGCGAGCACTACTTTCTCTCTCTTGTTATCTTTCGCAGTTCCACATTTGCATGGGGCCATGTTATCGGAATCTTGGTATTTCGGTAAGAGATTTAAAGGTATTTGATTAAAATCAGACAACCGTTGTACAAATAATTCACATTGCATGGATACAAAACACATTCGAACCAACGGTGAACTAACCTAAATCAGGTGATTTCAGGGGAGGTATCGATTGAGAAAGTTAAGAAACGGGTAGGTTATTGTCAATTACAGACATTCGCTGTCGTGAATTGAACATTACCTTTATAGATAGGATGACGATAGGGAGGAACGGAAATCACAGGTGTGTTTCATGTTCAATGTAGGAATAATCGGAGGAACGGGTTACACCGGAGGCGAGTTGGCCCGTATACTCTGCACCCATCCCGATGTGAAGATAACATCGATGACATCGCGTCAGAACGCAGGGAAGAAAGTATCCAAAGTACATTCGTTCCTTGAAGGTTATACCGATTTGGAGTTTACCGAGAAGATATCCGACGATGTCGATTTGGTATATGTCGCGACTCCCCACGGAGTGGCAATGAAAGAAGTTCCTCTGCTTCTTGAAAAAGGCATCAAATGTATCGATCTTTCCGGAGACTACCGTCTGCATGACGTGGATGTGTATCAGAAATGGTACGGACATGAACACACGGATACGGAGAATCTTCAGAAAGCCGTTTACGGACTTCCCGAGTTATTCCGTAAGGATATCGACGGAGCGGATTTGGTTGCAAATCCCGGTTGTTACGCAACGGCAACGATTCTTGCATGCGCTCCTTTGGCAGCTTCCGGTCTTACAGAGAAAGATATAGATGTAGATGCGAAGAGCGGAACATCGGGGGCGGGTATGGTGCCTTCGGCACGTACGCATCACCCGTTCTGCGGTGAATCCGTAATTCCGTACAGCATCGGAACCCACCGTCACACACCTGAGATCGAGATGGCACTGAACATGTTCTCCGGAAAGAATTCCGAGATTCTTTTCGTTCCGAATCTTTTACCGATTGTACGCGGAATTCTTTCTACATGTTATATGAGATTAAAGGAAGAAACCGAACCCGAAAAGATCAATGAAATCTATGAAAAACAGTACGGAAAGGAGAAGTTCGTTCATTTCGTAGACGATGCTTCCATCCGTTCCGTTGTCGCTTCGAACCACGCACAGGTAAGCGTGAAATCATTCGGAAAGAAAGTTGTTGCATTCGGTGCGATCGACAACCTTGTGAAAGGTGCGTCGGGACAGGCCGTACAGTGTATGAATTTAATGTTGGGACTGAAAGAATCATCCGGACTTGATATGCCGGGATTGGGGGTGTGAATATGGTTGAGATTATAGACGGCGGAGTGACAACTCCGCACGGTTTCAAAGCGGCAGGTGTACACAGCGGTGTGAAGTACCGTTCATTGGATCTCGGATTGCTTTATTCCGAGGTACCTGCGACCGCATGTGTGGGATATACAAGCAATAACGTCAAAGCGGCACCCGTTCAGGTGATGATGCAGGAGAATTCTCCCGTTCTGTCTGCGGTTGTCGTGAACAGCGGTAATGCAAATGCACTCACGGGACGCAGAGGTATTGAAGATGCAATCTCAATGAAAGAAGCGGTTGCAGCGGAACTCAATCTCAATCCCAAAGAAGTCGGTGTCATGTCCACGGGTCTTATCGGACGTTTCATGGATATGCACAAGATCAAATACGGTATCAGCAAAGCTTCCAAACAGCTCGAAAGCGGACGCGAAGCGGACGATCATCTTGCGGAAGCAATTATGACCACCGACACCGTCAAGAAAGAATGTGCCGTACGTGTACGTCTGTCAGACGGTACATTGGCTTACATCGGAGCCATATGCAAAGGAAGCGGAATGATCGAACCCCACCTGAAGGTTTTACACGGTACAACACTGAGTTTAATCACAACGGATGCAAACCTTTCCGTTGCATTCCGTGAGAAGTGGCAGGAAATTCTCGACGATACAATGAACATGGTTTCCGTCGACGGAGATCAGTCTACAAACGATACAAGCATATTCCTCGCAAACGGACTTGCCGGAGGAGCATGTGCAGACGACGATCCTGAATTTATCTCTGCGTTGCAGTTTGTCATGAAACGTATTGCACGTACAGTCGCCATGGACGGAGAGGGTGCAAGCAAACTCATCGAAGTGGAAGTCAACGGTGCGAAATCAAAAGAGGAAGCGAGAACAGTCGTCAAAGCTGTAATCAACTCACCTCTCGTAAAGACCGCAATATTCGGTTCCGATCCGAACTACGGACGTATCATGATGGCACTCGGTAAGAGCGGTGCGGAATTCGACATCGAGAGATGCCGTCTTATTATCAAAGGCGGAGAAATGGAAGTTCCCATTCTCGAAGGCGGTGCACCTGTCTTCCAGGAAGAGCGTTCCGTAGAGGTTGTAAGAATGGCTATGGACAACAAGGAAGTGAAGATTATTCTCGACCTTGCCGTCGGAGACTGTTCGGCTACCGGCTGGGGATGCGATCTCACTTACGATTACGTCCGTATCAATGCGGAGTACTCCACCTGAGGTGGCAGAATGTCCGTATTTCTCATAAAAATCGGCGGAAACGTCATGAGCGGTAAGGACGACACCGACCGCATCTGCAGAAACATCGCAAAGATGTCTTCGGAGGGTGCCGGTATCGTCGTGGTACACGGAGGCGGACCCGAGATTAATGCGGCTCTCGAAAAAGAGGGAATCACACCGAAGAAGGTCAACGGACTCAGGATTACCGACGATGCTACATTGGAAGTCGTCGAGAAGACACTGAGAGCAATCAACGAAGGTATGGTTTCTTCGCTCACCGAAGCGGGAGCGAAAGCAATCGGTATGCCCGGTTATCTTGTTACACAGTGTAAGAAGAAAGAGCCTGTAATCACAGATGACGGTCCTGTCGATCTGATGTATGTCGGAGATGTAGTATCCGCAGACGTTGAATCTCTGGAAGATCTCATCAAAAGCGGTGTAATTCCCGTAATATTCCCCGTCGGTGCGGATGCGGGAGGAAACCATCTGAACATCAACGCCGATTCAATGGCATCCGGTATCGCTGCGGCATTGAAATGCAGCGAGATGGTACAGCTTACGGATGTTCCCGGAATAATGACCGATGTAAAAGATCCGTCATCGAAAAAGGATATGCTGACACTCGGCGAAGTCGATGCACTGATCGAAAACGGAACAATAACAGGCGGAATGATTCCCAAGGTGGAAGCATGCCGCAAAGCGTTGAACGCAGGCGTAGAAAAAGTCCGCATGTTCAACGGAAAAGACAAAAATACCGAACTGTCGGACATAGTAAAAGGATCCGACGAAGGCACAGTAATAACGAAAGGGTGATTAGAATGATACCTGAAGACGTCAGAGAGAAAGGATCGAAATATCTTTTCCAGAACTACGGAAGAATCGATTTGTGTTTCGATCACGGTAACGGGATGTATCTTTACGATACAGACGGGAAGAAATATCTCGATCTCGTAGCCGGAATTGCGGTTAATTCAATAGGATATTCTCACCCGAGGTGGGTTGCGGCCGTTCAGAAGAAAGCTTCCGAATTGGTTCATGTTTCAAATCTCTATAATATAAGAGAACAGGCAGAGGCAGCGGAAAGAATCGCATCGATTACACCCGAAGGTCTTGACCGTACACTGTTCGTGAACAGCGGTGCCGAGGCCAATGAAGGTTCGATGAAAGTCGCCGTCCGTTACACAGGAAAGAAGAAAATCCTGTCTGCACTGAACTCATTTCACGGACGTACCGCAGGTGCGTTGGGTGCGACGGGACAGACGAAGTATCAGGACACATTCAATCCTCTGATTCCCGACTGTTTCAGTTATTTCGATTACGATTCATGCGAATCAATCAAATCCGCAGTGGATAACGATACCGCAGCGGTTATTGTGGAACCGATCCAGGGAGAAGGCGGTGTAAAACCCGCTTCGGCGGAATTCTTCCGCACCGTACGTGACGTATGTACGGACAAAGGCGCACTGATGATCGTCGATGAGGTTCAGACCGGAATGGGACGTACGGGCGAATGGTTCGGTACGGATGTTCTCGGTGTGAAACCGGATATTATCTCACTTGCGAAAGCACTCGGAGGCGGTGTACCTGTCGGTGCAGTTGTTACAACTGACGAAATCTCCGAAGTAATGACTCCGGGAACTCATGGAACCACATTCGGAGGAACTCCTCTTGTCTGTACCGCAGTATCCGCAACAATCGACATTATGAAAGACGAGCACCTCGTGGACAATTCACGCAATGTCGGGAAATACCTCAAAGATGAGATTTCCAAGGTAAAATCCGACGAAATCACGGATGTCCGCGGACACGGTCTTATCATCGGAATCGAGATGAAATCCAAAGCACCTGAATTCCAGAAATACTGCCGCGATAAGGGAATTTTAATCAATGTCTGCCACGGAAACACCGTACGTCTGATACCTCCGCTCATCATAAACAAGGGCGAAGCGGACGTATTCGTAAACGCTTTAAGTGAATTTTTGAACTGAGACTACGTGTCTCTTTTCAATTTCATTTATTCATTATCTGTCTAGAATAAAACAAATTTATATCAGTACGGTATTCGTAATATTATGACCAAAGGACCGACAAGAGAGAGCCTTGCCGAGAAGACAAGAATTTATATCGATGCGCATCCGAGTGTCAAAGACTGTGTTTCAAAAGGTCTTGTGAACTACTCCTCGCTTGCGAGAGCGATTATGAAAGATCTTGATCTTGACAACGAAGAGGCTGTCATGATTGCATGCAGAAGGTATGCAAGTAAGATGGCTGTGTCTGTCGATCACGAGATCAATATTCTCAACATTCTCAAAGACAGCCGTCTTGAGATGAGGACAAAGACATGCATAGTCACAGCGAAGAACGATTGGTCTGTTCTCCACAAAATGGACAATCTCTTCAAAGATCTATGGAACGAGGATTCAATTATGCAGATTGTGCAGTCTGCATCCGCAGTTACGATTATTGCGGATAAAATGCTGAAAGAGCGTATCATCGATACGGTCGGAAGATTTAACATCCTCAAAATCAGGGAGAATCTCGTAGAGATTACAGTAAAATCTCCTGAGAAAATCGTAGAAACAAGCGGTGTTATCGCATATCTGATTACGAATCTCTCAGATGCAGGTATCAACATCGAAGAGACCGTAAGTTGTCATACCGACACTGTGTTCATTGTCGGTGAATCCGATATGATTAACGCTTACTCCGTACTCACGAAGTGCATCCAAAGTGCCGAAGAAACGCTGAAGGAATGATCCGATGGCTTTCGACGGAAGAAAGAACATCGTTGAAATCAGCGATGACGAGAAGACAGTCTATTTTGAGACATGGAAACCTAAGAAGATTTCCGGTACCAAGATAGGCGGACTGCTCGGATACAGTGAATTCGCCACACCGTTCAAGGTAGCCTGTGAGATTGCAGGTATCTATCCCGGTGACAAGGCGAACAAGTACATCGATGCGGGAAACATTCTCGAACCTGTCCTGAGAAATCATCTGGGACTTTCATGCACTAAGATGCTCTCCGGCCCCCTGTCCCTCAAAGAGGGACAGAAGGCCGCAGTGGAACAACCTGTTGAGGGTGACAAGTGCGGTTACGATCACTTCCACGACAACAAACTCTTCGGAGGTCTTGTCGACGGTTACATTCTTATCGACGGCGAGAGGAAAGCGATTCTTGAAATCAAAACCTCTCACGACAGGAGTAAATGGGATGACGGTAAGGGCGGTTACACAAACGTCCCGATGACCTATCAGCTTCAGGCTTCGCTTTATGCCGAGTTGGCAGGATTGGATACCGTCGTTTTCCTTGTGGGATTTTTGGAAGAATCCGAAGTTCTCCGCCCCAACGCATGGAAACCCGACGAGAAAAACACTTACGTTATCGTTATGCCCAAATTGGATATGGCTCCGTATATGGAGAAAGCCGAAGCATGGTACAAAGAGTACATTCTCAACGGTTACACTCCGGAGTGGTCCGACGAGGCCGATGCCGAACTTCTGAAATACATCAGAGCCAAGCCGAAGGATGCCAAGAGGAAATAATCACTCAAGGCCCTTCAGCGGTTTCTGACGTTTGAGATCGAACCAGCATATTCCGTATACTGCAGTCATTGCAAGCATAACGATTGCCACAGCATACGTGAACATATCCGACGGGAATGAGGATGCCACTGCCATTCCGATGAATGCGTAAAGGAATGTCATGCAGTTAAGCAATGACGAAACGGCACCGTTGTCTCCTTCGTGATTGTTCATCAGGATGTTGAATCCGAAGCTACGTGTAATCGTACATGCGGCTGAGTTCGGAACGATTGCGAGCATGAACCAAACCCATCCGAATCTCGGCATTGTGAACATCATAACCATCGATAACGCCGACAGCAGGAACATTACGAGAACAACCGTGTTGCTCTTCATCTTTATTCTCTTGAGTACTTCGGCGAGGATCAATCCCATTACACATGATGCGGCCAACGCAAGACTGTACTGAGTACGGTCCAATCCGTAGTCCTGAAGGAAAACGTATGACGACACGGCAATGAATCCTAACTGCGAAGCGGAGAACGACGTAAGCATCATCGTGAAATCAAAGAAATTCCTCTCTTTCATCAGTTTGAATACAAGACCTACGGCATCCTTCACACTGCCCTGCATACGTTCCAGAGGAATGTCTCCCGGGAGCATTGAGCCGAGTACGATACAGAGTGCCGAAATCACCGCAGGTGCCCAGAAGGTTGCTTTCCAGTTGATGAGATTAATCAGTACGGTACCGATAACAGGCGAGAGAATCGGTCCCAAAATACCCAGAACGGCAACAAGTGACAGAATTCCCGCCATTTCCCTTCCGCTGAAGCAGTCCTTGACGAGAGCGAATGCGACTGAAATCGCACCTCCCGCACCTATCGCTTCTATTATTCTCAATGCGATGAACATTTCCACGTTCACCGAAAGACAGCAGAGGAAACATGATGCCGTGTAGATGATCATCGAGATGATGAGTGTTTTTCTTCTTCCGTATTTGTCACTCAGAGGTCCGAGGAAAAGAATGCTGATCGTGAACGACAGCATGAACATGTACAGCGACATGTTCAGGACGGCCTCGGTGGTACCGAATTCGGTTACCATCTGAGGCAGACCCGAGAGATACATATCGGTCGAGATAGGGCCGAATATACTGAGCAGTACGATAAGTACAATCAGAAGTGTTCTGGGCGTACTTTCATCTCCTCTCTATGGGGATGTACTCCCTTTCGGGAGATATCGAGATGTATGCGGGACGGATGATCTTACCTCCGCCGACCAGCTCCTCGATACGGTGTGCACTCCATCCGACTACTCTTGCGATAGCGAAGATGGGCGTGAACATTTCCTCGGGTATTCCGAGCATATCGTACACGAAACCGCTGTACATGTCAACGTTCGCACTTACGCCTGTAAATGCGTGTTTCCTCTGTGTAATCAGTTCGGGGGCGATATCGACTACGTTCTTGTAGAGTCTGAGATCCTTCTCGCGTCCTTTCTCGGCTGCGAGTTTTTCCGCGAATGATTTGAGGATAACAGCTCTCGGATCCGAAATGGAATAGATTGCGTGACCCATTCCGTAGATAAGTCCCGCCTTATCGAATGCTTTCCTGTCGAGAATATCGGAAAGATACTTTCTTACGGCTTCTTTGTCATCGGTATCGGCTACGTTCTTCTTCAGATCCTTGATCATCTGAACAACCTTTATGTTGGCTCCGCCGTGTCTCGGTCCCTTAAGGGATGAGAGTGCGGCTGCCATTACCGCATAAGTGTCAGAACCTGCGGATGTAACGACACGTGCAGTGAAGGTGGAGTTGTTTCCTCCTCCGTGTTCCATGTGAAGTACCAATGCGGTATCGAGTACCCTTGCTTCCAATTCCGTGAATTTACCGTCGGGTCTGAGAATCATAAGAAGATTCTCGGCAACGGATAATTTCGGGTCGGGTCTGTGGATGACGAGACTGTCGTCGAGATCGTAGTATCTGTATGCCTGATATCCGTATGCCGCCAACATAGGCATAACGGCAATCAGTTCGATACACTGTCTGAGAACGACTGCGATATCATTGCTTCCTATCTCGTCGTCATACGCTCCGAGCGAAAGAACACTTTTCGTCATGGAGTTCATGATGTCCTTGCTGTGCGCTTTGAGAATAACGCCTCTCAGGAATGTCGTAGGTAGTTCCCTGTTGTTGGCGATAATGTC
The DNA here is from genome assembly GCA_963625795.1 of Anaerovoracaceae bacterium. Lineage (GTDB taxonomy): Archaea > Thermoplasmatota > Thermoplasmata > Methanomassiliicoccales > Methanomethylophilaceae > Methanarcanum. The sequence continues at coordinate 2,806 of CAVFUJ010000024.1, read as the reverse complement.
TCTGAATTCTATGAGCTGTTCCTTTGTGGGGAGTTCACCGAATAAGAGAAGGTATGCGGCTTCTTCGAATGCGTATTTTCCGGATTCGCGGCCGTTGATGAGATCTTTGATTTCGTATCCTCTGTACATAAGGCGTCCTTCGATCGGAGTCCTTACGCCGTTTATTGTCTCAAAACCGTCGACTCTCGAAATGTGTGTGAGTCCTGTGACTACACCTTTACCGTCTTTGTCGCGGAGTCCCTTCTTGACATCGTATTTGTCGAAGAGTTCTGTCGGCGTATCGTCTTCTACGGTGCACAGTGCAGCCTGTCTGGTGAAATAATCGTCGACCATGTCTTTCGTCCCCTTTTCAGCGGGTATTCATTAAAGCGACATAGTAAAAAAAAGTAGTCATTGTCAGGGAGAGGGAGATGTTGCTCCCTCTCCTCAATTAAGGTTTATTCGAAATCGTCATCTGCTTTTGCTTTGTATGAAAGCAGCAGGTTGGTGATGATACCGATGATAAGAGCGCAGGCAATCGTTCCGATTGTAACGGTCTGATTGTCGAATGTAAAGTCGAGAGACAGTCCGCCGATACCGGTGATGAAGATCGCCGCAACAACGTACAGGTTCCTGGAGTTGTTGAGATCCACCTCTTTGAACATCCTGAGACCCGAGACCGAGATGTAACCGTAGAGAGCGATACAGATACCGCCGACGACACACGAAGGAATGGTTGTCAGGAAGGCAACGAACGGGTAGATGAATGCAACAACGATACAGATGATTGCTGTCAGAAGAATCGTGTACACGGATGCGTTTCTGGAAAGTGCCACACATCCGATTGATTCGCCGTATGTGGTGTTGGGGCATCCTCCGAAGAATGCACCGACCATGGAACCGACACCGTCTCCGAGGAGGGTGTTCTTGAGTCCGGGTTCTTTGATCAGATCGCGTCCGATAATCGAACCGAGGTTCTTGTGGTCTGCGATGTGTTCCGCGAAGACGACAAACGCAATCGGCATGAAGAGAACGGCAACCGTAATCCAGCTTGCGGCGGACGACATAAGTTCGGTTCCGTCTCTGAATGCACCGAGGAATGTAATGTCGGGTATCCAATTGTTGAAGTCTCCGACTTTGTCGAATGCGGAATAGTCCATAATGGAAGCCAATTCGGCAATGTTGCATGCGTTTCCGATAGCGGAAAGAATCGCTGCGAGAACATATCCGAAAAGAATACCGACAATGAACGGGTACAGCCTGATGGATTTGGGTCCTCTGTTGGATGCAAGAGCGACGACAAGGAATGTCAGAACACCGATGAGGATTGTCACATAGCTTGTGGATCCTCCGAGGTTTGAAACTGCGGAGCTTGCAAGCGAGAATCCGATAAGAGCGACGGTCGGACCGATGATAATCGGCGGCATGTACTTGTCGACCCAATCGGTTCCGCATTTCCAGATAATCAGTGCCAGAAGGACGTAAACAAGTCCTGCGAGAATTGCACCGATAATGATTCCGAAGTAACCGAATGCAGTACCTCCGATCAATGCGGGGATGAATGCGAACGAACTTCCGAGGAAAACAGGGCTCTTGAATTTTGTGAACAGGAGGTACACGATGGTACCCGCACCCGCACCGACGAGTGCAGATGCCTGATTCAGATATTCGGTTCCGGTCGCCGAGTTAACGAGGACAGGGACCAGGATTGTAGCTGCAATGATGGCAAGGAACTGCTGCAATGCGAAGATGATATTCTTCGACATCGGAGGCTTGTCCTCGACATCGTATACTAGTTTGATTCCGCTTGATGTCATTTTACCAACTCATTTGGTCCCGAAGATCCTGTCTCCCGCGTCACCGAGACCCGGAAGAATGTAGCAGTCATCGTTCAGGCATCTGTCCAATGTCGAGACATAAATCTCAACATCGGGGTGATCCTCAGCCATCCTCTCGACACCTTCGGGTGCTGCGATGATTGACATGAGTTTGATCTTCTTGCATCCGCGTTTCTTGAGCATCGTAATCGCGGCGGATGCGCTTCCTCCAGTAGCGAGCATGGGATCGAGAACAACTGTGACCATGCTGCTGATATTCTGGGGGAGTTTACAGTAATATTCTACAGGTTCGTGGGTTTCCTCGTTGCGGTAAAGTCCGATATGACCTACCTTTGCCAACGGAAAGAGATTGAAGACACCGTCGACCATTCCGAGTCCTGCACGGAGAATTGGCACAATGGCGACCGAATCGTTCTTGACAATTTCCTGATCGATAAGCTCGAACGGGGTCTGAATCTTCACTTTCTCAGTGGGTACGTCTTTGAATGCCTCATAGGTCATCAGCGTACCGACTTCCGTGATAAGATCTCTGAAAAGCTTTGTGTTTGTGTTGATATCCCTGAGATAAGCGACCTTATGTCTTATCAGAGGATGGTCCAGAATGTGAACGTTCGGATAATCCTTCATAGATTCCACTACTCTGGGCTACTATCATGGCGTTGTGTGATATAATCCTTTACCATCGGTTCTCCGACATTATCGGTTCATATTTTGACAGTTTATCTGAAATTATTGCGCAAAACAATCAGATTAGTATTAATAGGGCCTCACATTAGAGGCTCAAACATGGAGAAGAAGGCGTTCTATGCATCGCTCATCGTCGTCGCAGCGTGTCTGTGGGGAGTGATAGGTGTATTCTCCAGCGAATTAGAGGCTGACGGTTTCACTTCGATACAGGTTACCGAGGTAAGATGTGCCGTCACCGCGATAGGATTGCTTATTGTAATTCTGATCCGCGACAGATCTCTCTTTAAATTCGTACCGAAAGA
>CAVFUJ010000023.1:0-13849 GCA_963625795.1 Anaerovoracaceae bacterium | reverse complement strand
GTATAAGTGCCGTATGCGTTGTCGTTCAGCAGGAAGGTTGTAGTGTATGTTCCGTCCTGTGCAATAATTATCGACGTTGAGGGTGAATCTGCATCCGCGCCGTCTCCGTCGGCCATAACGAAAACACCTGCGAACATCATCGCAAGTGCAACCAGAACGGCCGTCATTTTGTATTTCATATTATTTCCTCCGTATTTTTTTCACTGTCGTTGCGACAGCGTACTCCGGACCCGGAAGATCCGAAGCAGTCGGGAATCGCAAAGATTCCCCTGAGACATGTGTAAAACACACATCCGTTGATCACACGATCGCCCCCGTCAGGGACGGAACGACCGTCAGGTTAAGTCTGAATAATCCGTCCGACGTTGTTAACGTCAGATATCCGGATCCGCCTAATACCGCAGGTACTTCGAGACGCTGAGTCTTGACAACATATTTTACGGTATACTCAGTGTCATCTGCCTTCACTGTAAACGTAACATCCTGCGTAAAGAGATTGTCCAATATCCTGTACGTATCCGTACTCCACTGCTCAACGACAGCGTTCGCAACCTCCACGGTCTTATCGATATCCATCGAGTGCGGATCGGGAACGGGATAAAGGAACAGCGTATCCGAGTTGCCGAATACACTTATGTTCAGTTCCGAAACAAGCTCGGGAGAATCGCGGAGATTCTTCACCCATATCTGATTGCCGTTTTCATCGACGTGAACGTAATCTTCCGCATCCAGAAGATACGGAACATCCGTATCCGAGAACACGTTCCATACGGTAATACAGTACTTTCCGTTGTTTATGTTGACAGCGGTACCGGGTGCGGCATATCCTGCGGCTTCGCTGTATGTCGCATTGTCGGCGATAGTGTACTTGTCGAAGTATTTGTTGTAAATGAACACCGTATACTTTCCGGTGGTTGAGTTGTACTTGGCATACCTGTCCGCGTGATATCTTCCCACGGCTTCGTCGTATTCTGCAAGAGACGGAAGACTGCCGTATGCGGTAACGGCGTACTTTCCTGCGTAACTCTCGGCGGGAATGACAACGTAGTTTTCTCCGATTTTGACATATACATTACCGTCGACAGCAGCATCCGCGATGTATTTTCCGGATGCGGAATCGTATACTGCAATGTAACTCTCACCGGGTGTTTCGCCGTATGCGACATCCGCAATGTAATTTCCGTTTGAATCCTTTACTGCACTGACAACGATGTACTTACCGTCTGTCAGAAGGTATACGGCGTGTGTACCGTCTTTCAGGTCTTCGCCGTCTTTTGCGATGTATTTTCCGGATGCCGAATCATATATCGCGACAAACGTATCGGTAGGCTTGAAGGTGCTGTAACCGTTGTATTCATATGTGTTGACGGTTGCGATGTATTTTCCGATGGCTTCATCGTATGTTGCACTGACAAGAATATCTTTTCCCGTAACCGCATCGTATATCGCAATCAGGTAATTGTCGACGGTGGATTCGTGGATGTAAATACGACCGTCCGTGCCCGCAGAAGATGCGGTGTATTTTCCGGTGGCTTCATCGTACGTCGCGCGGCCCGTTGTGGGAGTTCCGTCGGGTATGGTTACGTCTGCGGCGTATCCGTCGGTGCCGTTGAGTGAAACGGCACTGACTTTGATGTATTTTCCGTATTCGTCCTTAATGTACACAAATTCGCCGTCTTTATCTTCCGCGATGTATTTCTTCTTGATCGCATCGTATACGGCAATATACGAATCATCACTCGGTTTCGCTACCGGGGTGACGGTGTACTGTGTTCCGTCATCGGGAGTGACTCCGATGTATCTCACGACGGTCTCGTCGTGTGTCGCGTAATCGGAAACGTACTGATTCACGGAGCTGTCGAATGTTGCGCGGATACTGTATTCCGCGCTGTCGGTGTATGTAGCATCCGACTTGTTGTATCCGTAATAGTTCACGCTGTATGTCTTGGCCTTCAGGACTGCGGACGCTTTTATGACAGCGGTTCCGTTTTCGGATGTCTGCGTTATACTTACGTCTCCGACGGATTCGAATCCTGTCATCGACACCGATACGCTGTATGTGTATGCGGATACGATGTCTGCTGTGTAAACCGTACCTTTTGTTGCAAGGGCTTTGGACCATTCGTTGCTGTTGACCGTGAAGGTGAATTTCCAGCCGTTGTTAATCAACTTTGTGTAGTTATCATCGGTCGCTTCCGTCGTACCGTCGGCCTTCATAACCTTGATACTGAGCTCCAGCTTTGCATTTGCGGGAGTCATCGGTTTCACTATTACATCGGCGGAAGAGTTCACGGTGTAGCTTCCGACGGCAACCGTATCCGTTCCGGATACGGTGTATCCGTCGGGGAAGGTGTATTTTACGGTTGCAGTTCCCGATGTGTCGTCGACAGGTGTAATCGTTATTGTGTATCCTTTGTACACTGTGACTGTATCCGTTTCCGAAACTTCGGTTTCGGTTCCGGAATTACCGAGCGGATCGTACGGTGTGTACTTCACCGTAGCGTGCCAATTCTTTTCGGTCTCCGTGGTACTGTCGGTGCCGTATTTCATAGTATACGGCTGACAGAGATAGACTGTAATTCCTCTCTCGAGACCGCCCGTGCTGGTGCTGTCGACGGCTATTGAGACTGTATCGCTGTATGATCCCACGGTCTTGGCGGTAGCGGTTCCGTCGGCATAATAACCGGCTGCGATATCCTGCAAAATGCCTGTATAATTACTCTCTTTGCCGCCGACTGTGAATTTCAATGTTCCGGTTCCGTTCACTGCGACATATTTCGTAGCATCGGAACTGCTGGTGAACCTGATTGTCGTCTCGAGTATCACGCTGTCGTCATCTGTGGTGGATGCAGTGACTTCAACAACCTGCCCGTCAATCAGTTTCTGCGAATAATCGGTATCTCCCGCAAGCGATATCGGGATACTGACAGCTTTGTTAATCGTCGCTTTGACAACGATATTCTCGGTTCCCGTATTGCTGCCGTCGGCCAAAGGTACGTCGAATCCGAGAGCGGAAGTGTTCAGTCCCCTTACGGTCAGAGTCAGCGGATCTGTCACTCCGTCCTGATAATACACATTGGTATTGTGTTTAATCACACAGTAACCGCCGAAGTTCACACTGAACGCTCTGGTGTACGTCAGCTGCATTGTCCATTTGTATTCGTATTTACCGTCCACTGTTGTTTTGACATAGTTGCCGGCATCGACAGGAGTCTTTTCTCCGGTGCTGATATCTTCCTCGTAAAACTGGAGACCGCTCATATCGGTATCCGCTTCCTGTGAAGACACAACGGTTATCTCCGCACTGTATTTCTTCGGCTCCCACAGTAATTCAAGCGAATAACTGGCGATGAGTGCTTTATCGAAACTCATCGCGGTATTCGTTCCGGCAATTACCCATGAGGGATTGCCGTCGACTTCGATGAGATTGTAACCTCTCTTGGCTGCAATGTCGTAGTAACTGCCTTTGGTTGTGTTGTAAACCCACTTGTACGCCCCGCTGCTGTCCTTAGTCACATTCTGTATACCGCTTGCACTCAGCGACGTGTTGGGTGCGATACGGATGATGATCGGTGTGGGCGTCACACCGCTGAACGTAACCGATATTCCGAATCCGCCGAAGATTGTTGTATTATCCCTTATCTCAGACGATGTATCGAACTGCGTGATGGTACCTTCATCGATGTACCAACCGTAGAAGTTCTCCGAATAGACGAATTTATTACTGCCTTCGGTTGAATCGGGTATTCTGACAATTGTTTCCTTCAGAGCATCGATAACGGTCTTCTCGGATACACTTCCGTCGGCACTCTTTATCCAGAACTTCATCCTGTCGATGACTGTACCGTAATCAAGTGTGATTCCGTCTTTTCTTTCTGATGCACCGGAATCCCATACTCCTGTTTTACCGTCGGTCTGCTTTGTCCATGCGAACGACCACGGGTCGGAATTCACACCTGTTCCGGTGACTGTAAGCCAGTACTTCTCGGACGGAGTATCGATTGAATCATATGCAACATACAGTTTCGAAGTCTGCTCTTTCACCAGATTGATTGTACAGTTGTACGTAATCGTCTTGTTTTTATCTGCTTCCGAAGTTGGATACGGATCGATGTACGTACCGGTAATTACAACCGTAATGCTCGGAAGATAGCTTCCCGAATATTCTGTCTTAACAGCCGCAATCTTCAGACCGGCTTCTCCCATGTTTACGGGATAAGCCACTTCATCCGTCGACTTTATTGTTGCCGTACCTGTAAGTTCGACACTGATCCACGGATTATATCCTAAGTGTTCTTTATCCTCGGACATTGTCAGACTTCCGGTTCCTGTCGTTCCGGATTCCCAGTTGAATGTAATACCGCCGATAGCGTATGTTGTGATGATTCCGCTTGTTGTTTCATCACCGGATGTTGCGGTTGTAATCGGAAGATCGATGTACGTCAGACCGCTGACGCTGTCGGAATCGCCGACCATCATATTGAAGGTCATATCCACCGTTTCACCGCCGGTACGGGGTCCGACATAAATCTCCAGAAGATAATCGATGGAGTTAATCGGAATGTACTGTTCCACTCCGTTTATCGAGAATGACATTGCCTCGGTAACACTGACGACAATGTTTCCTATGATTCCCGTGGATCCTTTACCACCGATATACTGAGCATAAGATGCAAGCTTCACCGTAACATTACCGCTGAACGGCTGGTAATCTCCGCTGGTAACGGGCTGCCAGCTTCCGCCGGCCAGCTTATGCGTTGCCATGTCGCCTGTAACGTCTCCGTTGGTGTATTCTATAGACACATAGGTTGCGGTACCGATATCTCCCGTATACTTGGCGTAATCATCATCCGTAACCGCATACAGTCCGCCCTGGAACTTGGAATCCACATACGGCATACTGAAGACCATCTTCGTCGTACCGCTGCTGCTGATCATTGGAATTGCCAGATCGATATCCGACGCAGTCCATGATTTGCCGTATTCCAGCATAACGGTACGCGAAATACTGCTGTGTCCCGAGATATACCATATTCTCTGACCTCCGGTTGTTTCGGTTCCGGAAATTACGATATCTCCGACAGGAACGTTTCCGTCGTCTCCCGTCATGAATCCCGCAAAGGTGTACGTCTTCTCCGGACCGATAACGAATGCTCCCCAGTATGTTTCTCCGTCGGGAACTTTGAGATAGGTGTATCCCGTAATCGGATTATCCGCAGCGGCAACTGGGTAATCGACTTTACCTGTAGTCGAATCGAGTACCTGACCCACCCTCAGAATCGAACCCGAATTAAGAACAATAGTGTTCCTCACATCCGCCTGAGCGCAGACACTCGGCTCGCAGTTGGTACCGTTGATACTGCTGATCATCTTCCCGAGAAGATACGACTCGCAGTTGAGGTTCAGCGTAACGCTTCCGTCCATCGTAAGTAAATCGATCCTGCTCATCGAAAGAAGGTGTGAAAGTTCCGTCGTACCTCCGTCTCCCGAACCGTTGAGAATGATGTCCGCGGACTTCATGTACAGAGCGTCAATTCTCTGAAGCGACAGCATCGGTGTCGAACCGGTCTGCCGGTAGTTTTCGAATCTTACGTCGGATGTACCGCTGATAAGACTGTAGTTACCGTCGCCGTAAACATCTCCCGTAATCAGTATGTTCTCTGAAGTTCCGGAACCGTATCCGCCGAATTTGGGTGATGTGCATGACGAAGAACCGATTTTGATACTGACATTTCCTATAAGGAGTTCTTGCGTGTATGCCTTGTTACCGGAAGACATCTGTCCTCCGCCGTAGATCGAGTTCACTTTGAGTGTGGGATACTGTGCGGATCCCGTGTACGGAACGATACCGGAAGCCTCCGCTGCGGGAGTACCGAAGTATATCTCCGAATTGTAGTAAGCGTAACCCTGCAGACCTCCGCCGTAAACATCTTTCGTTACGGTACCCGCGAGGAGATAGATCTTCGTTTCTCTGATGTCGGTTTCATCCGTACCGTCATCACCGAGCCTGCTTCCGCCGTAGATTGTTCCTCTGACTTCCGCACCGTTGAGTACGACTGTACGTGAAGCGTCGAGGATGTTTATGTTGGGTACCTCTGCAGATGAGGAGTCCGCATCTCCTCCGAATCCTCCGACGTGCACATCTCCGTTGAGCAGGGTGTTCTCGCCGAGTGTCATGTAAATCATATCCGAAGCGGATGTGTAAGCGAACTTACTTCCGCCGAATACTGAGTATTTGTCTGCGTAAGTGATACTTGTCTTACGGTCGGAAGTACCGCTTATATCGATTGTGATTTTACCTGTGTATGCGGCTGCGGCTCCCGTCTTATTACCGATATCATACGACGTTCCTTTTCCCGCACCGCAGACGGCACCGTTGACTGTTGTCGATTTGATTGTAATTGTAATCGATGCAGTGTGATCGCTGCATCCGAGAATACCTTTCTCTCCGCCTCCGAAGACACTGCCGACCGTTGCGCTGTTGAGGTTGATAACAATGTTTGAAGCGTGAACCGTACCGTAGTTACCTACTTCGCTTGAAGTCTCCGTACCTTCGCTTGTGAGTGTCTTTCCGTCGACAGTCCTTACTACTTCTCCTCTTCCCGCACCGTAAACCGTTCCGTCGACGGTTGCGTTGGTTATGTTTACCGCAACGGTATCAACGAGACTTACTTCGGAGGATGTTCCGGATGTCTCATTACCGAGACGGCCCATGTTTCCGCCGCCGTAGACATTCTTCTTTACGGTTGTACCTGTATCTTTGATGATTACTGTGACAGATCCTGCATAGACTGCACCGTAACCGATCTTCTCGGAATTACCTTCTCCGGCACCGTAGACACTTCCCGTAATAACCGATCCGGAAGATACTGTCACCGAAACGGTTGCGAGACTTTCTGCGTCTCCGAGTCTTCCCATTTCGCCTCCGCCGTAGACGTTTCCCGTAACGGCGCTGTTGGCGACATCTACACTTACCGCCGAGGTATGTACCGCTCCGAAACCTGTAGTTTCCGAGTTACCTTTACCTGCACCGAACACGCTGCCTTTGACTGTCGAGGAAGATACGTTAACGGAGACACTGTTTACAATGCTTGTTTCGACATCTCCCGCAGTGGCATCGGTGTTGTAATTACCGAGCCTTCCCATTTCGCCTCCGCCGTAAACATTGCCTGTAATGTTACTGCTCTCACCGATGCTGACAGTAACTGATGAAGCGTAGACTGCACCGTAACCGATGGTTGTGTTACCTTTACCCGCACCGAACACGCTGCCGTTCACGGCTGACGATGAGACAGTGATAGAAATTACCGCACAGTTGCTCTTATCGCCGAGACGGCCCATGTTTCCGCCGCCGTAGATGTTACCGGTGACTGTACTGCTGTCTTCTGCGTTAACGGTGACTTTGGAAGCATATACTGCTCCGAAACCTAATTCTGTCGAGTTTCCTTCACCGGCACCGAAGATATTCGTCACGGTTGACTCGGAAACAGTGACAGTAACACTGTCGAGAGGTTTTTCGGAGTCTCCGAGCCTTCCCATCTCGCCTCCGCCGTAGACACTTCCCGTGACTGTACTGTTGCTGACACTTACACTCACGGCCGAAGTGTGTACCGCTCCGAAACCTGTAGTTTCCGAGTTTCCTTTACCTGCGCCGAATACACTGCCTCCGACTGTCGAAGAAGATACGCTGATGGAAACACTGTTTACGATACTCATCTCCGCCGCAGTTGAATCGGTGTCGTAATTACCGAGTCTTCCCATCTCGCCTCCGCCGTAGATGTTGCCGGTAACCTCACTGTTGTTGACATTCAGTGTGACCGATGAAGCATATACTGCTCCGTGACCTTTTTCATTGGAGGTTCCTTCACCCGCTCCGAAAACGTTACCGTTGACGGTACCATTTGACGTATCGTTACCGATCGTAACGGTAATTTCTGCGCAGTTGTCTTTGTCTCCGAGCTGACCCATCTGTCCGCCGCCGTAGACGCCGTCTGTGTAAACGCCGGCGTTTTCGGTACCGTCACCGACGGTACCTGTGACAGATATCGATACTTTGTCTGCCTCCACATATGCGAACTTATCATAGGTTCCGGAAGCTGTTGTCATACCTGTCGATGCGGGAGTTCCGTTTCCGATCCAAGGTATTCTTGCAATCTCATAACCTGTACTGTTGGACTTCAATGCGAAGATGTACGCCGATGAATGTCTTCCGGAATTACCGTTGACATCTGTGGCTCCGGTATCTTCTGTATTTACACCCTTACCGGCACCGTAGACAGATCCGTTGACCGTACCTTCAACGTTAATTGTCAGAGTGTTACAGTACGTGGATGCCGTAGTTGTACTTACGGCACTTCCGAAAGTATACGTGCTGTCATAAGTGGTAAGCAAAGGCGTCGATTCTCCTCCGCCGTAGACGTTTCCTTTGACGGTTGCCCCTTTTCCGACTGTTATCGAAATTTCTTTGACATTGACATGGGAACGGCCCGTAGTATCGTCATCCGATTCGGACCACGTGTCCTGACCCAGTGTATCGCCTGAACCGTTACCGTGACAGGTTTTGTCCAAACCTCCTCTTCCGCCCCCGAAGACATCTCCGAGAATTGTTCCGCCTGAAATGTTGATTGTTATGGAATCCAACGCACTTACCGAGGAATCCTCACTGCTGCTGAATGTGGCATTTGCACCGCTGAATCCTATGGCTCCTCTGTATCCTCCGCCGTAGACATATCCGACAGTACCTCCCGTAATGTCGATTTTGATGTATCCTCCCTTGTACATCGAGGAATAAACTGCAGGATAGAACGTATCGTATCCCGCACCGAAAACAGAAGCAACAGCCGCATTGTCCGCGACTTTTATCTCAACGTTCTTGACACATTCATTTGCTTTTACAGGACTGCCCCATCCGCTGTTATTAGATAATCCGTCGGTAATTGAACCGCATAATGCATGCCTTACCGCAGCATCGCCGGAAACAGTAATGTATGCGGTGCCGGTGACTTTTGAGGCACCGCATCTTCCTCCGCCCTGAACATCCCATACGCTGGCTGAACCTGTAATGTGAAGATTCGTATTCCCGTTGACTGTACCCTTATTCGAACCGGCAGTGATGATTGTTGATTCCTGAAGCAGTACGTTTCCGTTGTTTTCACCGGTGTAGCTCGGATCAATTGCTTTTTCCTCGTAATAATCTCCGACCAGTCTCGCAGTACCCATAAGGTAAATGTTGGTATTACCTGTGATGTCGCCGCTGTATGAGCTTCCGACTATCGAATCCAGTATAGTTCCGCCTCTGATAATGAGATTTGTATCACCGTTGACCGAACCCGAATGTCCTCCGGCGACAACGTTGTAGTATATTCCGGAATGAATTATGACATTGGTACCGGAGACCCCATCGGTTTTACTGCCTCCGAAAATCTCGGGAGCATAACGCATCGTGTTAGCGGCAGATGTTGATGATACTTGAGGTGTGCCCACGCCTGTGCCTATCACCAGCGTATTACCTGCAGCCTGCAGTCCATTACCGTATTCTCCGTGATTTCCGCCGTCGTAGGTTACCGCCTGAAGAAGAATATTATCAATGATAGCTGCGGAGGACAATGCTGTTTCGGCACCTATACTGAGAACAACCGTCGGCGTTGTTGTAATCGTTCCGTCGCCGCGTATAGTCACAGGAATGCTGTATAAACTACCAGAAATGTCATCGCTCGCTGCGAGTTTGACAATGTTGGTGTACACAGTACCGTCGGTCCACCCCGACATACTGCTGACAAATGCTGTAGCATAATGTTTCAGCGTATCCCAGGTAGCGTAGATGTGTATCTTACCGTCGGCACTTTTTGCATTCTCAATATTACTGTCAGAAACTACCTCTCCGGGATAATACGCACCAGTCGTTACGCCGGACAGAGTTCTGCTGTTGCCCTCACCGGTGTAGACGGCATACTTCCAACCTGTGAAAACAAGCGTATAATCCTCTTTGTAATCGGTTATAGCATACCAATCGCCGTACGAACTGCCTGCAACAGTACCTTTGATCGTTCCGCTCCAAAACTGCGGATTGTATTCCGTGGAGAAGACATGACCTCTGTATACAACTTCGACAGCGGACGCGTCTTTCGAATTGCTGTTGTAACTCGTCGTGACCGTATTGCCGTCAGTCTCTGTAGTTGTAGTCTTAAGAGTCGGAGCCGTTCCGTAATAGGGATGATAAACCACGGTGAACGTATTCACGGAAGACCCGTCTCCGCTTTCACCGGTAAGTAACGACGCCAGAGGTATCGCCGCAACAAGGAGGATAGCTACGGCTAAAACCGCCGTAGTCGTGCGCGTCCTCTGACTGTCAGACATGCTCTGTCCCTCCTTCTTCTGTTCGCTTAGGGATCTCTCCCGGCGCCTTTCACCCTAATCCGTCACTGACGGCAACATACCCCGTCCCTTCGACAGTGAATGAGAATTACGCTCGGTCTTCCGGAGTACGGACCGCTTTCTCATCCGTCTGAAGGCACCCCGTGATTCCGGAAATCTCCGCACATCGGAACTTCCGGCATCTGACGGGACATGTCAGTGCGGGTTTTCGCCCCCCCCCCGACCGTTCCTTCGGAGAGAGCCTCATACCCACACTCATCTTTCCCGTTCCTATTACATAGTTATAAAAAAACATTACTACGAAGTTTAGAGTGTTGTCGTTAATTTAAGCAATGTTAAATCGATATATATGTTCATTATACCCGAAGTTTTCACTTTAAACTCACTACATTTAAGACATAGCCACACGGCACAAAGGACTTCTTTTTATCAATATCTTAACGGCTGTCCGCAGGACGGCCGTAACAAAGAATCCCACAGCACATTCGGCCTGCGTTACTGTAAAATAGACACAGACGTTAGCCTTTCATGTCAGGAGAGGGAGGGCGGCTGACGGTAGGACTTCGGTCCGGCTGAGGAAGTTCCCTCCTCCGAGAGCGAGATGGACAGGTGTAAACCTGTACGGCGAGAGTCGTGGCAAGGGCTCAGAAACGGCACAGTCCCGGTAACAAGGATGATCCGCATGACGGTGACATTCCCGGGAATCTGGTGAAACGGCGACTCCCTATCGGAGCAAGTTCATACAACGGGAAAGACCTGCTCGGGACCCGTGGGTAGAATGCGAAGTTGAATGCTGCCTGAAACAGAAGGGGGGCTACTACCCTCACCTGACACTTATATTCTTACGCTGTATATCCCCGCAATATGTTCAGAGCGATCGGATTCGATATGGACGGAACCCTCATCGACAGCGACATCGATTACGAGAGATTGGGTAACGTGGAAAGGGATGTAATGCTCTCTTTGGGAATACCGGAGAGCATATTCTCACACATTCAGTCCGAGAAAGGAATGATCGAAGCGGGTGCGGAGTATCTTCAGTCCGTCGGCAGTGAAATCGGATTCAGAGAACTGAATGAAATGATCGACAAAGAATCCAATGCCATTGAGTTAAGCACATTATCCCTTTCGAAACCGTATCCCGGCGTGAAAGAATTACTTGAAGAGCTGAAATCCAAAGGATATCTTATCGGATTACTGTCAAGAGGTCACAGAGAGTATGTGACGAAAACAATGAACAGGTTCAATCTTCTGGGTTATTTCGATGCCGTGGAGGCTTACGACGACCATCCCGTCGGAGAACAGAAACCGAATCCGATTGCAATGGAATATCTCGCGAAAGATTTGGGCATCGAAACAAAAGACATTCTCTACGTCGGAGACGCAATAACCGATTACTTGTGTGCCAGAGATTCCGGTGCGGGATTCATAGGCGTATCCCAAAACGAACACAACCGCAGGTGCTGGGACTCCGTAAAAGAAGACGTAGAAGTCTTGAAAAGCATATCCGAACTCATCGGACGTTTCTGAAAATTCTTTCAAAAAAGGATGTTTCCGGGACAGGGGCGGAGCCCCTGTCCCTTATCACAATCACTCGGTACCTTTACCGTATGTGATCTCAAGGGATTCCATCTTGTCTTCCTCGAGCTGGTTGTAGTAGAACCTTCCGAGGTTGGATTCGAATGTGGAGTCCTTGGGCATAATCTTCTTGATACCGACCATGAGTTTCGAAGCTACACCCATGATGTTCTTGTCAAGGTTGATTCCGAACCTTGTCTTTCCGCACACGAGGTGTCCGGGGTTGACAATGTCGTGGGGATCCATCAGTGTCTTGATGTCCCTCATGAGCGAAGGCTCGTCGCCGGGGTGGACAACATCGAGGTTCGATGCAAAGAAGACACCGAGTCCGAGTGAACGTCCGCCGTACATCATTGCCTTGTCTCCCATGTAGAAGTTGTAGGAGAATGCAAGCATTCCGAGAAGGCTCTCATCATCCTTGAAGTAGTAGGGCATGAACATTGCGGTGCTGCGGTCCGAAATCATACCGACGATTCCTCCGGGCTCCATCTTCATGACTTCGAAGCCTTTGTAGCACTCGTCTACGAATTCTCCCCAGTGCTGAACTTCGACAACGACCTCTGCGGGAATCGAACCGATACCGGCTTTGCGGCACCTGTACTCATAGCACCTCTCTTCCCACTCGTGCTCGCAGATCTCGGTGGAAACTTTCCTTCCGCCGGACTCTTCTACGATTGCGTCGATTGTCTTCTCCTCGAGATCGAGGAATTCGGGTGCTCCCTGAAGTGTAACAAGGAACAGGTTGGATACGTCGGGTGCGTGAAGTCCTGCTTTCCTCTGGTTGTCAAAGTGGTAGCTGTCGGACCATGCGATGTGCAGAGGCTTGACGCTCGGGTGAGAGACAATCTTCTGAATCGGTGTGTGCATGTCTTTGAGTTTATCGAAATCATATCCGAGGAATCTGAGTTCTCCCTTGGGGTAAACTCTCAGTGTAACTGTTGCGATGAATCCGAGTGTACCCTCTGCACCTGCGAAGAGCTGGTTGAGGTTGTAACCGGACATGTTGTTTCCGACATTGTCGTAACCGGTGTTGATGATTGTACCGTCGGAGAGAACGACTTCAAGGTTCATGATGTTCTCTCTCGCTCCGCCGTACTTGTATCCGCCGATGCCGATACCGCCGGTGGAAACCCATCCGCCGAGTGTTGCCGAGGGGAATGAGGAAGGTGTGGAACCTACCATGAGTCCGTCTTTTTCACAGACTTCCATGACCTGCTTCCATGTGCATCCTGCCTGTGCTTTGACGGTCATGTTTACCTTATCTACGGTGATGTTTCTGTTCATCTTTGCAGACATGTCCATAAGGATTCCTCCCTCAACGGGCATGGATCCTCCGAGTCCCCATGTGGATGCTCCTCTGGGTG
The DNA here is from genome assembly GCA_963625795.1 of Anaerovoracaceae bacterium. Taxonomy (GTDB): domain Archaea; phylum Thermoplasmatota; class Thermoplasmata; order Methanomassiliicoccales; family Methanomethylophilaceae; genus Methanarcanum. Next base: position 533 of record CAVFUJ010000023.1, on the reverse strand, counting down.
TGACTGCGACACCTGTCTTGAATGCGAGTGCTGCGATCTTGGAAATCTCTTCTGCCGATTCGGGTCTTACGACTACGTCGGGGATGTGTTTGAATGCCATTCCCGCTTCCTTGGGCAGGGGTGCGAGGTCGTGGGCGTAGAGGAGTCTGTCCATATCGCCTGTGTTGACATCGTCTTTTCCGCAGATCTCAATGAGCTTTGCGATGACCTCGGGGGTCACCTTGCGTGATAAGTTATCTACACTTTTCATTTTAGGCCTCCACTTCTCAGTGTGACTTGTTGACCGTCTGAAATCAATCTGTGTTTATAACCCTTACTTTATGAGTATATAAATGAAAAACATGACCTTTCGATATTCGTAGGAATTTCAGGAATTCGTTACGAATTTTGTAAGCCCTTTTTCCCGCAGAATTCCGACGGTTTCTTCCGGATTTACAGAAAATAAATGTGTTTTGCAGTGACAGTCCGAACAGCCGAATCCCTTCGCCGCAGTCAATCCGCCGTTTTCTTCTACAATGTGTGCCAACTCACAT
>CAVFUJ010000022.1:0-14284 GCA_963625795.1 Anaerovoracaceae bacterium | reverse complement strand
ACGGGATACAACGCGAAGTTCTCCGAGTCCGTAAAAGATGCCGTTATAGGTCCCGTTCCCGCTAAGGAGAAAGGAACAATGGCATTGATCTTCGGAGTCTACCGCGGAGATCTGGCACATGTTGAATTCGAAGCATGGATGGAGTGATTCCGATGGCATTCAGATTCGTCAGGGGCAGGAAGGTCAACTTCTGGATGAACGATACTTCCGACGAACTCGATCTGATGTCGTCTTTCGATAAGGCCGAATTGATAGTATACATCATATCATTCATCCTCTGCGCAGTCGGCGCCGTAATGATAATGACGATGACCGATTGGGTATCTTATTACGCATTGGTCCTTCTGACCCTGCCGTTCTTCGTTCTCGGATTGGTTTTCTACATCAAAAGCGGTGTGTGGTATCTGTTAGTCATAATTGCGGTTTTTACCGCACTGGCTATAATGTATGCTGATATCGATTTCATAATCCTGTTCTTCATCGATGCGGTCCTTGTCGGTTCCGTGGGTGTGGTTTCCCTCGTGGCGGCGATACAGAGACTCATCTTCTACAGGGTGCTGAAGCTGACCGAGATTATCAACATCAAAGAGAAGATGACGCTTACCGACAAGATCGTAGCATTCTTCTTCAACATACCCAGCGACCTTGATACGCGTTCGATTACGATGAATTACAACCTCCACAGGGCATCGATTCCGTGGAAGGATATCGGAATGACGATGAGGATGGGTATGATGATCGGAATCTTCATGTGGATTTATTTCTCAATGAATCCCACGTTTGTCATGTTCGGTTCCATCATGGATGCGCCGATGTATGTGTTCTCTATCGTTCTTTTCATTCCCGTCATCGTCATGCCGTGGTCGATTTTCATGTCCCTCGATGTCAGGATAAAGACGAAGTACCGCGACTTCTATCTTTACAACGGAATTCTCGAGACACTGAAGAGAATAATTCTTCCGATGTTTGCGGCTCTGGCATATTTACTGATTGCAGTAAACAAGAGCGGACTCACTTCGGTATTGACATACATTGTTCTTTCAGTTGTAATAACCGCATTTATCATCGGACTGACGTCCGTGATTTACTACGCATTCTTCGAGAGAAAGATTGTCAACGATATCGTTGCAAAATGGAAAGTGTTCCGTCCGATATCGCTCCTGATGGAGATAGACGAGAAGAAGGATGACGTTGCATCCTATCCCGCTACCCCCGTCAGGGATATGAAAGATTACAGTTCGTTTGACTTCAAGTGAAATCAATCGAACATCGACTCATTGGCTCTTCCGGGCTGTGTGAGCGACGTAAGAATCGGAAGGAAGATCTTTCCGGATCCGTATCCGTCCGTCCTGTTGCTTCCGAGAAGTTCGGGTTCTTCATCGTTGGAGATGATTACGTTACTCTTCTGATATTTTCCGTCGATCTCAACGAACGGAGTGTCAACATTATCTTTTGCAACCGCAAGAATAACGTCGGCCATGGTCTGAATCTGTTCGGGAGTGTATTCCTTGGGAACATCCAACATGAAGTTGTGTGTCTCCAATGTTCCGTCGAAGAGATGTGTGACCTCGGTCCCGTCCATGAGACCTTTGAATTCCTCTGCTTTCTCATTTGCAGCCGAGAGTTCCAGTATGCGTTCGGTCCATATTCTGGCGATGTCAATGTAAAGACAGTCTTTACCGAGTACTTTCCACATACTTCCCCTAATCGTACAATCTGGATAAACGGTTTACTGTCCCATCGCACGGGTATTTATAAGGCATTGTCATACGTTGGGGCTGAGTATATGACAGAGTTCACCGTCACGCCATGGGAAGTCACAGGAGATATTGATTATGACGAACTGCAGAGAAAGTTCGGTACGTCTCCGATAGACGGAGCAGTACTTGAAAGACTTTCGAAATACGGTGAACTGCACCCGATGCTTAAGCGCGGAATATTCTATTCCCACAGAGATTTAATTCCCATTCTCGACGACTACGACAAGGGAAAGGAGTTCATGCTCTACACCGGAAGGGGACCTTCGGGAAACACCCATTTGGGTCACATGATGCCCTGGATCTTCAACAAGTGGATTCAGGACACGTTCAAGGTTCCGATGTTCTTCCAGATGACGGATGATGAAAAATTCCTGTTCAAAGATCTCACGCTTCACGATACGAGGAATATGGCGTATGAAAACGCATTGGATTTCATCGCGTTGGGATTCGATACCGAAAGGACGAAGATTATTCTTGATACAGAATGTATCAAAACCCTGTATCCGATTGCGCTGAAAGTTGCAAAAAAAGTCACGTTCTCCACCGCAAAAGCTGTGTTCGGATTCGAGAATTCATCCAACATCGGACAGATATTCTTCACAACAATGCAGACGGCACCCGCATTCCTTGCTTCGGAAGTCTACGGAAAGCAGATGCCCTGCCTGATTCCCTGCGGAATCGATCAGGATCCCCACTTCAGGGTGACAAGGGATGTAGCGCCCGGTCTCGGATATCCCAAGCCCAGTCTGATTTACTGTAAAATGTTCCCCGGACTGAGCGGAGCGGACAAGATGTCCTCATCCGATGAAAACGCTACAATTTACACAACAGACACACCGAAAGCCGTTAAGAAGAAAGTCGGAAGGGCATTCACCGGCGGATGTGTTTCTGTGGAAGAGCAGAGACAGAAGGGAGGAAACCCCGATGTCTGTGCCGTATTCAAGTACAATTACTACATGTTCGAGCATGATGACGAGAAATTAGAGGAAATGGTCCGTAAGTGTAAGAACGGGGAAATTCTCTGCGGAGAATGCAAACTGGCACTTACCGAAAAGATCAACGTATTCCTTGAGAATCATCAGGCCAAGAGAGAGGAAGCCAAAGAGGTCGTGGACAGTATGACCTTCGACGGTTTCAAGTGGTGACGGTCATGGCAACGGAAGAAATCATCGAGAGCCTTAGTTACAAAGAGAAGAAACTGCTCATTGCACTGAATGAGATGGGCGGTACAGCGACACCCGCCGAGATAATGGCGAAGGGAATATTCGACCTTGAAGTCGAGGTCATGGGTTCCGCTTCATGGCTCAACATCAAAGGATTGGCCGATGTCGAAAGCGTACAGAGTGAATTCTATTCAATCGCAGACAGAGCGAAGGCCGAGGCAGGATTGTTCGAGAGGCGTGCCGTGAACGCAATCGGTGCGGCCGGAGGAACACTCACAATGGAAGGTCTCGCCGAAGCTATGCCGAACGGCGATGACAAGATTGCAGTCGGATGGCTCAAGAGGAAAGGTCTTGCGGACATTAGGAAAGACGGAGAGTCCAAAGTATTGGTTCTTACGGATTTGGGAAAGAAAGTTCTCAATGAGAAGATGCCGGATGAGATTCTTGTCGATAAGCTGATGGAAGGACCTATACCCAAATCCGATGTGGATCCCAAGCTGATTAAAGATCTCATAGGACACTACGGCCTTATTTCCGAAGATACCGACGTCAGAAAAACAATCAAACTCACTCCTCTGGGTATTGAGGTTGCATCTTCGGGTATTGAGCTCAAGGAAGAAGTAACGCAGGTTACAGACGCACTCATTCAGAGCGGTAAGTGGAAGGATGTCGAATTCAGAAAATACGATGTTCAGACATTCGCACCTGCAGTCTATCCCGCAAAGAAACACCCTCTGTCGAGATTGGGTGCGGAAGTCAGGAAGCTCTACACAGATATGGGATTCACAGAGGTTGACGAAGAATTCGTCGAACCCGCATTCTGGGACCTCGATGTTCTGTATGTTCCTCAGGATCACCCCGCAAGAGAACTTCAGGATACGTTCTATCTCTCCAACCCTGCAAAATTCGATCTTTCGAAGGATGAGGAACTTGTGAAAACCGTCAAAGAAATACACGAGAACGGAGGAAACACGGGATCCACCGGATGGGGAGGCAAATGGTCCAGGGAAGCAGCCGAACAGGCAATGCTCAGAACCCATACCACAGTCAACACCATCAAGTACATCTCCAAACACCCCGAAGCACCTGCGAAAGTGTTCTCACTGTCAAGGATTTTCAGGAAGGAATCCATCGATGCCACTCATTTACCCGAATTCACGCAGATCGAAGGTATCGTAATCGACGAGAACGCAAACTTCGACATGCTGATTTCACTGGTGAAAGAATTCTACGCAAAGATGGGATTCGATCAGATCAGAATCAGACCTGCTTACTTCCCGTACACCGAACCTTCACTTGAATTGGAAGTGTTCTTCAACGGAAAGTGGATGGAACTCGGAGGAGCCGGAATATTCAGGCCCGAAGTGGTTGCACCCTTCGGTGTGAAGTATCCTGTTCTCGCATGGGGATTCGGATTCGAAAGATTGGCAATGCTCAAGTGGAACATCACCGACATCCGCGATCTGTACATTTCGGATATCGACGATCTGAAGAAGAGTCAGACATTCTGAAGTCCCATAGACTCCAGAATGATATCCACTCTTCTCTTGCCCCTGTCGGGGAGCGATGCCCTCGCCTTCATCAGATGTGCGTATGCATCCGCATCCCTGCCTTCGGCTCTGTCGATGTAAGCCAGGAGAATAAATCTCTCCACGGCTATGTCTACGCGTCCTATTGTATTGATTCCTCCCAGGGAATTGAGAATCATTTTCGCTCCTTCGTATTCTCCGTCCTCGTACATCAGTTTCGCAATGCGTATGTTTACGAGGGGATCCGAAAGATCCATGTTTCTCAGGACTGTCATCGCTTCCTTTCTGTCTCCCATGGCATATGCCAGATCGGAAGAATACATTACGGAGAGATCGTGTTCGTACGGTTCCAATAATGCAATGGATTCCTTCATGTCGTCGACATCGTTCGTATCCATGTCGGTTTCGATTCTTGCGGAAAGGACATCCGCCGCGTATCTTTCCGGGAACGTAGTGATTTTCTGAAGAGTTTCACATAAATCGTCTGTTGCGGTGCTTATGAGTTCATGGATGTTGTTGCTGACGAGTTTGCATGCATCCGTCATCCTTCCGGCGTTGACGAGATGATACAGTCTTTCGTGGATCATGTTGATTTCATCTCCTCCGAGTTCTTTCAGATGGTCCAACCAACAGTCTGCAGCGTAACTGTTCCAGGCACGTATTTCGTCGGGTGCAGCTAATGATAAAATATTCTTTTTCAGAGTATCGCTCAGCGCCGTTTTTCCCGTAAAATCCACAGGTAACGAATCGAATCCTCTGTCCGGAAGAAGATCTCTGTGAACCGGAATTCTGAGAGTACATGCGCATCCCATGCAGAATCTTTCATTCTCCTTCAGACTGTCAAGAATAATCGAAGGATCCTGTCTTTTTACATCCATAAAGGAATAAACATCGATTCCTTTGAGTTTTGCATCGTTTACTATCTTATCTGCGGTTTCCATTCCCGCAGGGGTAAGTGTGTAACATTTCCTCTTGACTTTACCGCCTTTGACATGGACCTGCATTTCATCGACGACACCCGTTTCCCTCAGTTTCTTGAGTTCCAACGATGCGTGGGCACGTGTAATTCCCAGCGATGATGCGATTCCGTCCTGGGTTATGTCCCACGGCAGATTGTATTTGTCCCTGAGGTCGACCGTTCTGTATCTTCCCAGGTGGGCTGTAATCCTGTCCTTGACGCTTACGGAGCATTCCATGTTCTCGGGAAGAGAATCTTAATACTATATTATTAAAACTAATGTCAATTAAGCGTATCAATGCGGGAACAACCGTCAGACTATGTTTATACATTAACGGAGTTCCGTGACACATGGCAACGCTCCTGGTTTGTTACGAGAAAGACCTTCCCTCCGCGAATATGAGAAAACATCTGCTGATGAAACGCGAATGGGAAGACCTCGGTACAGACGGTGAGAACACGTATCTCGGATACGGAAACAATGTCATTATGAACATACCCGAAAAGCATCTTTTTTCCGATCATGTCGATGAAAAAGCGAGAAAATTCGGAGTGAAGGTTGACGATGTTGTCTTCATGAGCAGACACAGCGCCGCGAGCGGAATGCCTACGCTTACGGTACATCCGATAGGAAACTACAAAAAAGCGGATTTCGGAGGAAAAGAGCGTACTTTGGTGAAATCCGCGCCGCATCTCATGACACATGCCCTGAGAGAGATTTCAAAAAGAAACGATACGACGGAGTACGGTGTTTCTTTCGAAGTTACGCATCACGGACCCTATCTTGAGACTCCTACAATGTTTATAGAAATCGGAAGCGAGGAAACACATTGGGGAGATGAACATGCCGCGGATATTCTTGCAGACGTGATTCTTTCAATGGATAAGGATGATGACAGCCCCGTTGTCATAGGTGTCGGCGGAGGTCACTATGCCCCGAGATTTACGGAGCTGGCACTTACCAAAAAAGTCAGCATCGGACACATGGTTCCGGCGTATCAGCTTAAAGATTCGTCCGACGATGAAATCTCCGAAATGATAACAAATGCCGCGAAAGCTACCGACACAAAAACAGTGTACGTTCACAGAAAATCGATGAAGGGTGCCGAAGAGAGGCGCATAAACGGTATCATCGACACCCTCGGTCTGGAGAGAATGAGTTCTTCGGATTTCGATTCAATGTGAATCGACGAACGTTCCGTTGATCTCTTTTCCGAGGATAGCGTTCCTCAGTTCTCCGAGATCCCTTCCGTCGACCATGAGTAAATCGATTTTAAACTCCTTGGCGATTTTCACACCGAGAGGATCGAAGACGGAAGATCTGCATGCATCGTGTTCGCTGTAGACGATCTTCTCGAGATCGTTTATCGTCATCTTTTCGATCTTCTTCGCATCGGGATTCGTTCTCGGATCGTCCGTGTAGACTGCATCCACATTGCTTGCGTTGACAATACGGTCCGCGTTACATGCTTTGGCAATCATCGACGCAACCGCATCTGTGGTATGCCCGGGTTCCGTACCTCCCATGACGGGAACTTTGCCCGCACGTCTTTCCGCGGCGCATTCTTCCGCCGTCAGAGGTACTTTTCCGATTCCTGCGTCACCCAATGCGATATCCAACAGTTTCGCATTGACTCTTGTGACACCGATACCCAATTCATCCAGCTGATAAGTGGTACCTCCGAGTTCCCTTCCGGTCTTGGAGTAGTATCTTGAGACTTTACCGCCCCCGCAGACAACCATAATCTCAACCTCTTTCGAGACGTCTCTGAGCATATCCGCAAGTGCTTTGATGTACTTCGCATCGTCCTTCTCGGGAATCAGCACGGAACCCCCGATGGATACTACAACTCTTTCCATGTCCCGCACCAATACGTTTATAATTAATCTTATTTTGTGTGGGGTATATAGGTCGATGACACAATGAGTGAAACCGAATCTGAACTTAAAGCCAAATATGATTTTAAGAAGGCCATGAAAGAAATCATGGGCATGCGAGGACGCGGGACTGAGTTAATCTCGGTCTACATCCCTCAGTCAAGACAGATTTCGGATGTCATGGCATACCTCCGTGACGAGTATTCTCAGTCCTCTAACATTAAGTCCAAGTCGACGATGAAGAACGTTCAGGGCGCGATCGATTCGATCATGTCCAGGATCAAAACGTACAAGGCTGCACCTGAAAACGGAGTAGTCATATTCTGCGGTGAGGTCCCCAGAGCGGGGGATCAGACGAAGATGGTCCAATATGTCATCAATCCGCCCGAGGCCATTACCGCATTCCTGTACAGGTGTGATTCGACATTCTTCACGGAACCGTTGGAATCGATGCTTATCGACAAGAAATCCTACGGCCTGATAACGATAGACAGACGTGAGGCTACGTTGGGTATCCTTACGGGAAGCAGAATCATCACTCTCAAGCATTTCGATTCGCTTGTCCCCAGTAAACACCACCAGGGAGGTCAGTCGTCGGTAAGGTTTGAGAGACTGATTGAAATTGCAGCACATGAGTTCTTTAAGAAAGTTGCAGACAATGCGACAGAAGTCTTCCTGAACAGGACGGAACTTGTGGGATTGTTAATCGGAGGTCCCGGTGCGACTAAAGATTTCTTCATCAACGAAGGATACTTACACCACGAACTTCAGAAGAAAGTCATCAAGCCGTACTTCGATACCGGATACACGGACGAAGCGGGTCTCAGAGAACTTGTGGATGCCGCGGCGGATACGATTCAGGATATCGATCTCGTCGAAGAGAAAGAATACGTTCAGAGATTCTTCAGAGAGATCAGAAAAACCGACGGAGGACTCTCCGCATACGGTGAGGATATGGTCCGCGATTCGCTCAACATGGGTGCGGTCGCCACATTGTTACTTTCCGAGAATCTCGACAAGAGAAGAATAACGGTGAAATGCCCTCAGGGACACACTTATGATTTAACCGTTAACAACGCAGACGATAAGGTTCAATGTAAAGAATGCGGTGCGACGGCTGCAGTCATAAGAAACGAAGATCTCATCGACGATTTCTTCCTGTTATCCGAGGCATATAACACGGAAGTGAAGATTATTTCAGGCGATTCGGAAGAAGGTCAGATGCTTATGACTGCATTCGGCGGAATCGCGGCGATTTTAAGATACAGGTTACAGTGATTGAAATGTCCGTAATGGATTCATTCAAAACAGAGGTTGAAGAAGCGGTCAGGAATGCACTCGGAAGCGATATTGCATTCACGACGGAGATTCCTTCGGTGGATAACGCGGATCTTGCGGTTCCGTGTTTTCCGATGTCCAAAGCACTGAGAAAAGCGCCTAAAGATATCGCAGAGGAACTCGCAGGAAAAATCGAACCTTCGGGTCTGATTGCCGGCGTTACCGCAGTGAACGGTTATCTCAACTTCAGGATGGACGGGGACAAACTCATCGGCGGTACGCTGAGAGATGTTCTCGAAATGAAGGATAGGTACGGCAGTCACCCGAATAAGGGCATAAGTGTGATTGTGGAACACACATCCACCAATCCTACCGGACCTATTCACGTAGGACGTGCCAGGAACCCTATTATCGGAGATACTCTCGCAAGAATTCTCGATATGTGCGGTTATGACGTGAGTACGGAATACTACGTCAACGACGTAGGAAAACAGGTCGTTATCCTCACATGGGGTGTGGAAAACGTCACCGAAGAACAGGCCGAGAAAGATATCGCCGAGAGGGGAATGCAGGATAACCGCGATAAGACAGATCACAAACTTGTCGCTTACTACAGAGTCGCCAACAAAATGATGGAAGAGAATCCCGAAGTGCAGGAAGAAATAGCTTCCATGCTCAGGAGATTCGAAGCCGGAGACGGGGAAGTTATCTCAAGAGTAAGAAAAACCGCGGAGATTATGCTCAACGGTCTGAAGGATACACTTGCCGCGATCGATGTTGTTTTGGACACATACACATGGGAATCCAAATTCATCGCAGACGGTACCGCAAGGAAATACGTCGAAGAGCTCAGAAAATCGAAGTATGCGGGTGTCGATGAGGGCGGTGCGTCCTATCTCGAACTCAAAGACTTCGGAATTCAGGGAAAGAACACCAAATTCACATTTACAAGATCTGACGGTACGACACTGTACACAACACGTGACATCGCATACCACCAGGACAAGTTCAGCAGAGCGGACAGATTAATCGACGTTCTCGGAGAGGATCAGAAACTCGGAAACAGGCAGTTGTGCTGTGCTTTGGAGATCCTGGGACAGACGAGAAAACTCGATGCGCTGTTCTATTCGTTTGTCTCACTTCCCGAAGGAAAGATGTCCACCAGGAAAGGTGTTGTCGTTTATCTCGACGATCTGATTGACGAAGCAATCTCAAGAGCGTACAACGAGATTAAATCCAGGCGTAACGACATGTCCGAAGAGAAGATGAGGGAAATCGCCCGCATCATCGGTATCGGTGCGATAAGGTACAACATCGTGCGTGTACAGCCCGAGAAGCAGTTGGTCTTCAAGTGGGAGGAAGCGTTATCCTTCGACGGTAACAGCGGACCGTTCCTGCAGTACTCATATGCCAGAGCATGCAGTATGCTCAGGAAAGCGGGAGAGTTTGAGGAGATTGTCGATCCTTCGTTACTCAAAGATCCGTACGAACTTACACTTGTCAAAACAATCTCCAAATTCGGTTCGATTATCGAACAGGCCGGAGAGAACAAGCGTATTCACTTACTCCCGGCATACGGACACGAGTTGGCATCTGCGTTCAATCAGTTCTACGCATCCGTTCCTGTCCTCAACTCCAAAGCGGAGAAGGACGCACGTCTTACGTTGGTTAAGTGTTCAAAGACAGTCCTTAAGAACGTACTCGACTGTCTCGGATTGGGAGCACCCGAGGAGATGTAAAAATGGAAATCCGTCCGATGAAGCTCAAAGACATCATACAGGTGAGGGATCTCGAGATTTCCTGTATAAGAGAATATTTTGCAGAGATTCTGGAGAACAAATGGGAAGATCTTCCGCAGGAGTGGAAGGACGATCTCGGGGCAAGCAGTAAGAAAGCCTTCGGGACCTACTTGGAATCCGGTCTGAGCTTCGTTGCGGAGGATGAAGGTGAAATCATCGGTTTCATCTTCGCCCAGATGTTACATCACGTCAACAACGCAGAAAATCTCGTTTGGATTGAGAATATGGGTGTACACCCGTACCTCAGGCGTAACGGTATCGGATACAAGTTACTCCGTGCGTGTATCGATGCGGGAATGGCGAAAGGCGCCACTGTTATCCACAGTTCCATTCAGCCCAACAACACTCCGTCGATTATGATGCACAAGAAGATGGGATTCTTCATCGACAGACGTGAAGTGGCTCTTCTCGACTGCAACGATCACAAGGTTGCACCGGGAACCAAGAAACAGTAAACACATCATACGGGAAACGGTACAACTGTATCGTTTTCCGTATTCTGATTTTTTTGAAGATTGTAAAAAGAAGGTACCTGCCGGAACTCTGTCCGGCAGGTAATGGGTTTCATTTGCGTCCGCGCTTCGATCCTTCGTAGATCTTCTTCTCTGCGGTGACGTTCTGGGCCTTCGGGGCTGTGACCTTGGCGTTTTTCTTTTCCTCGGCCATCTTTGTGAAGATTTTTTCTTCTTTCTTACCCTTCATGCTCTTCGCTTTCGCATCGCTTGTCGCACGCATCTTGACGAAGATCAGGATTGCGATGATGATAACAGCGACAACAATTGCGATGTACGTAATCGGATCCTTCCAGATGGAATGACTTACGGAAATTGTTCTCTGGAACGATTCCGTGTTGGTTCCGTCGGAAACGGAGATGTTGATTCTCTTGTCGCCCGAGCTTCCGAAGTTCCAGCTCAGAGCACAGTCGGATGTGCTGTTCGCAGGTATCTCGAAGTTTGAACTTGAGTATGTGTTCTTACCGGAAACGTCTTTGATCGTTACGGTCACGTGAAGTACTGCGTCGGTCTTATTCGTGACGGGAACGGATATGGTTCCTCCCGACATGTCGTCGAAGGCTTTGGTTACCGCGATATCGCCGTGATCGAAGTTCGTCGCTGCATCCGCACTTTCACATACGAGCACGGAAGGTATCAGGGCGATCATTGCGATCACTGCGGCAATCACGATTTTCTGCGATGTTTTCATTGTTATCACTCACGTGATGATTTCATCGAGACGGTCTTCTTCGATTGCCCTTCTCACTTCCATAGCGAGTCTCCTTCCGGTGCTCATCTCTCTTCTCCAGAGTGAGTTGCCGTACGGGTGACCTACTGCCATGTGAACGTTGGTTCCTCCGCCGATACGGGGAGCGACATCGTAGATGTGGAAGTGAAGATCTTTATCGACACATGTCTGCAGACAGAACGGTCCGATGATTCCCGGGTCGTAGTATTTCTTTGTAGCCTCAACATACTTCTCGGCGAGTTCGAATGCTTTGTCGAGGAGCGATTCCCTCAGTGTTGCGGAGTTGTGTCCGCATACTGTGTACTCGGGAAGAATTCCGTCGTTTTCAAGCTCCACCTGCTGTTTTCCGGGGAGTCTGCAGTAACCGTCAAGCGATGACTCAAATCTCCAGTCGATTCCGAGAAGTTCGAGTTTGGAACCTTTCTCTTCCAGCGGTGAATAGAAGAAGTCGAGGTTGAAAACGGGGCCGATGATGTACTGTTCCATCCTTGCGGATTCAAGGAAGTTCTCTTCGATGACGCCGTCTCTGATCAGTTCTTCCGATTTCTGACAGAACTGTTCGTAGGATTTTGCGGTGAAGAATCCTCTCTCGAGTTTCTTCTGCTTGTGGTGTACCTTGATGATGGTGAGTCCGACGTTGTCGATATCCTCGGGTTTTTCGACTTTCTTAGGTGCGGGGAGGTTCGCTTTGTCGAGGATCCAATAGTAATCCCTTTCATCTCCTCTCTCCTCGGACCTGAGAAGATTCCTGCTTCCGACCATAGGTACCTTGAAATCGTTCTCCACTGCGTCGATACCGCAGTAGGAAACGAAGGAACGGTTCGGTATGAAGAGAACGTTGTCCTTCATGAGTTTCTCCTGTACCTTCGGATCGAGAATGCAGTTGAACTTGTCAAGAATCATCGTTTCGTCGACGACTCCGCGGTATACGCTGCCGTCGTCGTTGTAGTATTTCCTGAAATATCTGTCGAAGGTGGCTTCCCTGCCCTTCTGACAGATGGCAACGGTCCTGAATCCTTCCGATGTCGCTCCGTCGCAAGTGTCCAATGCGGAATGCGATGCGACGACTCCGATCTTTGCTTTCTTGGCGTCATATCCGTCAAGATTTGCCAGAATCTCATCTCTGCCGATCATCTGATAGCCTCGTATGTATGCACCCTATCTGCTGTAAGATAATAAGGTAGTCGGTCCGTGCCGGTCATATCATCAGCGAAATCACGGTGACAATTATCGCCGTACCGACCATATCCATGATTGACGACGTAATCGGAATGCAGTGATCGTCGGGATCGAGATCGAATTTGACTGCGGATACCGCAACGTAGTATGACAGGAAATTGATTACAGTGGTTGCAAGAAGACCGGAAATCAGTACGATTGCGATGACTGTCACATAATCCAACGAACCCGGCTGTAAGATGTATGCTGCCGTACCGATGAAGATGAATGTTACCGTTGCGAGAATGTAGATTATGAAGAAATTCTCGTAAGCCGGACCGTTCGGGTATTTTCTCGATTCCATAGTACCGATGTGAAGCATCGAACTGAGTCTCGACGTCAGCATACCTGATAATGCATTTCCTTCGTTCAGGAATGCAGGTAACAGTACCAGCAGTACGCTGTATTTCATCACGGCATTTGTTCCGTTTTCCACGATTATGCCTGCGGCTATTTCGAAGAAGATACACACTGTGAGTACGGGAATGGACTGTTTTACGATACGTTTCGCTTCGTCGATTCTTCTTCTCCTTCTTGCCTTCCTCATCAGCACTTTTGCGGTGGCAGCCACCGTAAGAACGAGAAGTATCACGCAGACAACATCAATGTAGATTCTGTCGATATTCAGAACCATCCACGTTGCCACGAAAATCATCGGAACCGTAGCGATATCTCCTGCGGCGGCGATGAGCGGAGCGGTGATGTTGTCAACGTCCCAGTCTCTCTTGTATCCTTCACGTGCGATGATGATGTTGAAGATAATGACGATAATCCCTGCAAGAATTCCTCCGACAAGCGAGATGAATATGAACGACAGAGGTTCGATGGTACTCGTGAAGAATAATTCGACAATAATCCATCCGATGATACCCATAATCGCGGAAAGACTCAGTGTAAGGACCATCGAAGCTTCGATATTCGATCTGAGCACGGTGCCTTTCTTGAAGCTCATCTTGAACGTACCCATGTGCATCGAGGTACCGAGACGGCTCCCCATCGCGCCGAAGATGTTTCCGCGCATCCCTATGGCGGAATAGATCATAATCATCATTCCGGGAATCAGAAGGATGTATTCCTCCATCGTAGTGAGGAACATTCCCGCTATGAGGTCTGCAACCGCCGCAATAAGCAATGCGATGAGTCCCATGACGAATACCGACTTGTTACGAATGAAGAACCCGTCGGAATTTCCGCCACCGAACATAAAAAACACCTCATGACATTGCTGTAATCAACGTTTGTGAGTGTTCATTTACTATTAATAAGGGACGGTGGCGGATTCGCATACGTGTGCGGGATATTGTGCAGTCGGAAAGATGTTTTTCCGGAAATACGTGTGTTTCACAACTCTTCGGAGACGATGAACGGTTTCTTTCCGGAAAATGCTATTCCGTAGAGGATTGTTTTACCTTCAAGTCCGTGTGCATAGTCTTTGTCTTTAATCTGCTGAAGAGCTGCT
>CAVFUJ010000021.1:0-14554 GCA_963625795.1 Anaerovoracaceae bacterium | reverse complement strand
CTGTATAATCCTGCGACTTTCTTGTACTCGTCGGGATCGGGGAATCTCTCTTTCTGAATGCGTGTGACGTAAAGAACATCCGCATCCTGAATGACATCGTCCAATTTGTCTGTGATGTACGGTGTACATCCCTCAGCTTTCAATGATTCAATGATATCGTTAGGCATCTGAAGCGATTCAGGCGATACGAATGAAAGTTTTGCACCGAACATTGTGAGTGCGTGTGAAAGTGAATGAACGGTCCTTCCGTACTTCAGGTCTCCGAGGAGAACGATATTGAGTCCGTCGATACATTCTTTTGACCTCTTCATCGTGAAAAGATCGAGAAGTGTCTGTGTGGGGTGGGATCCCGCACCGTCTCCCGCGTTGATTACGGGACTTTCCGCAACATTTGCCGCAAGTCTTGCCGCACCTTCGTTAGGGTGTCTGAGAACGATTGCGTCACAGTAGGTGTCGACCATCCTGATGGTATCCGCAAGAGTCTCACCCTTGGTCATGGATGTCATCGAAGTCTGTGTTACATCCATTACGTGCAGTCCCAACCTGTATGCCGCACTCTCGAAGGACATCCTGGTTCTTGTCGAAGGTTCGAAGAACAGATTTCCGAGAATCTTTCCTTCGAGACATTTCGTACGCTTCTCGCCTTTGGCGTAGGGAAGCATGGTTTCCGCAAGATCCATGATGTATTCAACATCCTTCCTGGAGAAGTCTCTCATCGAGACGATATCCTTTCCCTGAAGGTTCACATCGTTGCTCATGTTTTACGTGATACCCTTCTACCTATAAATTGTACGTGCGAGTAGTTATTAACGACAAGAGGATACCGCGTCATATGTTGGATGTCACAGCGCATTCGCAGAGAGGCAGGGTCTGCGAGTACAGGAGATCGGACGCATCCGTCGTAACGCCCTATGTGATGAAAGTAACCGATTGCAACGATCCTTTTCATATCACCGCGGACAACGGTAAGAGAACGCTTCACGTCATGGATGTATCCGTACCTTTGGACGACGGTCTGCTGACATCCGAGTCATCCGATGTGTACACAGAACCTGTCCTGAAAGACGGCGTATGTGTTATCAGACTGCCTTTTAACGGAGAAATTCCCGAGGGAACAGAAGTACTTGTAATAGCCAACGGTTACGAACTCAGGGACGATGCACGTAAACTGGTGAAGACTGTCATTGATATCAGAGAGAAGGCAGGATACAATGTCCTTATCTGCGCACCGGGACTTGCCGACGCATCCAATTTGGCTTTGCTGGCATATATGGGAATCGACGTGTTTGACGATTCCGTCGCAAGAGCATTCGGAATCAACAAAATAATGTCGATGCCCGAGGGACTGTCCGTCTGCGATGAAGACATGACGGAATACAATGTGTCTGCCATTGAAGAGGAATGCCGTAAAGTGAGATTGTTCACCGAAGGCGGAAGACTGAGAGAATTGGTCGATCAGAGAGAATTTTCATCACCGATTTCCGTGGCAACACTCAGGATATTCGACGACGAAGGTTATGCGTATCAGGAAGAAGCCTGCTCCGCTGTCGGATGCAGGTTCGCATGCAACACCGTTCAGGCACTGAGAAGACCGGATGTTCTCAGATACAGGCGCATGATTCTCGAAAGATATCGTAAACCTGCACACAAGCGTATTCTCCTGCTTTTACCGTGTTCCGCCAAGAAACCCTATCATATTTCCAAAACACACAAGAGATTCGCATCAGCTATTCACACTGCATCTCATGACACTCTTGTTCACGAAGTAATCATAACATCTCCTCTGGGTATTGTTCCCAGGGAATTGGATACATTCTATCCTGCGAATTCATATGACATACCTGTAACAGGAGAATGGAAACCCGAGGAGAAACAATTCATCAGAGACATGCTTTCCCGTCTTCTGGAACAGGGTTATGACAAAGTCATTTCACACCTCGGAGAGGACACGGATCTTATCAGAGGATTATGTGAAATGGAAGAGACGGTAGTCGGAGATCCTACATCGCCTGCATCTCTTACCAAACTCGACGAAACACTGAGAGCCGCCGCAAAGGGAATCAAATGCGGTAACTACGGAGAAGACAGAAGGGAAACCGTCCGTTCCGTACTCGGATTCCAGTTCGGAAACGACGTAGCCGAGGCAATAATGGAAAACGGTACCGTCTGTATCGGAAAGTTCCCCTATTGGAAGATTATCAGAGACAATGTTCAGCTGGGAATGATGACTGCCGAGAGAGGGATGATTTCTCTTACGTTGGACGGTGCAAAGATTCTCGCATCTATGAACAGAAATGTTGTGGAAATGATGGATTTCGAGCTGAAAGGAAATCTTTTCGCCGTGGGTGTCGTGAAAGCCGACCCGTCTATCCGCATAGGCGACGAAGCGGTAATTGTACTCAACGGAGTTGTGAAAGGCGTAGGTGTCGCTATGATGTCCGGAAGGGAAATGACCGAACTCAGCCGCGGAATAGCCGTAAGGATAAGACACAAATCGAAATGACAATCGGTCGATCGGGGACATAGCCAGATCATCCGTTCATCAATCACCGAACGGTGACCTCCCCCCTTTTCGGTTATATACTGAATGTGCGGTGTTAGTATTGCGGGCAGCGAAGTGCTGTCCTAAACCCTCTTGGCAGAGGGGAACATACAACCTATCCCACACATTCTTTCTATCCGCCCCTCTGCCTGCTACATCCCGGCGAAGAGGGCATTCATTTCTTCTGATATTCTCTCTCGTTCACTTTCGTGACGGTACCCAACAGTATGAGGCATATTGACACAATCATAATTGCGGCACCGATGCCTCCGAGAGTTGTCTTCGGTTCTACATTAAGCATCAGCGGAAGCGCCATCACTATTGCTCCGACGAGAAACATAACCGCCGCCGTAATCAGAATCTTTGCAGACCTATCCATGTTACCCTCAATGCATGATGTCTATATGATATGCACCCTGACAGTCTTTATTGCGGATGCTGTATACCGTCATCTATGCAGAGAATTCTCTTCGTCTGTCACGGCAACATCTGCAGAAGTCCCATGGCCGAGTTCATAATGAAAGATATCGTCAGAAAACACGGTTTTGATGATGTAATTATAGAATCATGCGCCACAAGTACGGAGGAAATCGGCAACGACATCTATCCTCCGGCGAAGAGAGAATTGGAACGTCACGGAATTTCATACAAATCAAGATCCGCAAGACAGATGACCTCATCCGATTACGGAGATTATGATTACATCATAGCAATGGACAGAAACAATCTCCGCAACATGAAACGTTTCGTCGGTGACGATTCGGAAAATAAAGTGTCATTGATGATGGACTTTACCGGAGAGCACAGAGATGTTGCCGACCCGTGGTATTCCGGGGATTTTGAGAAAACATTCAATGAAATCTCGGAAGCATGCGAAGCGTTCTTCAGAGATATTCTCAGTAAAAAGAAATGATTTCGGGAGGGTTTCCCCTCCCTGAATCAATGCGTTTATTCGACTTTTGTCCTGTTGAGGAACTTCGGACCGATCCAGCTCAGGTCACCCATGAGGTGCATGAGAGCAGGTACCATGAATCCGACCATGAGGAGACCCTCGATGAGGATACCGACACCGAGTGCGAATCCGAATTCCTGAAGCATGGATGAGCTTGTGAAGAGCATGGTGAGGAAGGTACCTCCCATGATCAGCGAACACAGGGATGTAACAGGTCCGGCTTTCCTGACAGCGTCTTCGATTGCATCGTGGTTGTCCATTCCCCTGAGCTTGTTCTCTCTTATCCTGGTGGTAAGGAAGATATCGTAATCCATACCGAGTCCGAGGAGAACGACGAACAGCACAATAGGTACGAGCCAGAGCACAGGTATGTTCAGGAGGTTTCCGAACACGAAGTGTGTCAGTCCGACTGTTGTCATGATACTTGCGACGATTGTAAGCATCGACCTGATCGGTGTAAGGTAGCTGCCGAGGATCAGGAACAGGAGCACGATAAGTGCGATTATCACGACTGCCTTGATGTAGTTGAACTGACTGACGACATCGTTCGAAACATCTTCCATTACAGCGGATGTTCCTGCGACGTATGTCTTGTTCATGAGTACGGAGTATGTTGTGTCATATCCGTTCTCGCCGTGGAAGTCGTTCCTGATGTCCCTGACGAATGTCATGGTGTTGTCCGACATAGGCTTCTCGGATGTGATGACCATCATGTTGACGTAGTTACCTTTGTCCGAGAGGATTCCGGTACCGCAGTTGAGGATGTAATCGATGACGTTCGCAACTGTAACGGCTGTACCTGTCGAAGTTGCTCCGACAGCCTGTGAGTAGGGAACATCTCTCACTGTTGCAGAGGATGTCAGGGGTATGTTCATCATAGTTGTGATGTATGATTTGACTGCCGAAGGCATCTGTGATTCGAGCGCTGTGTTGATCATAGTGGGTGTGGCTGTCACTCCTGCCGCTGCATACTGCTGTTCGACCTGAGTGTAGAGAACCTGCCATGAGTTGAGTCCGCTGACTGTACTGACGATTCCTTCTTTCGTTACAACTCCCTTATCATCGGTGACATCTCCGTATTTCGTTCCGATCTCATTGGAAATCTTCATGATTGCGGGGACTGTCGTTGCGAGTGCCGTGTCGGTCCACATCAGATACGGAATCTTTGTTTCGCTTGCGGTTCCTTCGTAGAGAGTAATTGTGCCCTTATCTTTCATAGCGGACTCTTTGAGTTCGATGACGACGTACGTAGGCATGATCATACCTCCGTCCGCTTCGTCCATGATTGCGTTAAGTCCGTCGATTGATTCTGTCTTAGGCATGATGCTGATCATATCTGCGGAATCGTCGCTGGTGGCGAATATGTAGATCATAGGTGCCATGAGGACGATACCTGCAACAACGATCACTGCAGCGTACTTGCGTGTGACGTGTGCGAGCCATGCGAAGTATCTCTTGGAGAGTCTGCATACTTTTGCGTATACGCCGTTGCTTTCTCCGCTGTCGACTTTCCTGTATTTGTCGATGTTGGAGGGCCAGAAGACTTTCTCTCCGATGATGTTGATGAGTGCGGGTGTGAATGTAAGTGCCGCAATCAATGCGATGACGATACCGAGAGCGAGGACGATACCCATAGTCCTGACCATGGAGAACGAGCAGATCGAAAGTGCACCGAATCCGATAACGACCGAAAGTCCGGATGTGAACACGGATTCACCGGCCCACTGAACGGCTGTCTTGAGAGCTGTTGCGTGGTCCGCACCGTTCTTGAGTTCGTCTCTGTACCTTGAGATGATGAATAACGAGTAATCGCAACCCGCACCGAGCATCGTGACGAGAATCAAAACCTGTGTGATGTAGAACACACCCATGACACATCCGACTCCGTAGAGTCCCGTAAGTGCCACACCGTATGCCATACCGACTACTGCAGGCGGAAGGATTGCCGTTACGAGTGAGCAGAAGAAGAGTCCGAGGAGAACGAAGATGAGTGCGATACTGATAGGATCGATCTTTGCGATATCTTCGTTGGACGACTGTTCGGTATCGTAGTTGATTGCGTCGTTACCTGTGACGTATGTCGTAAGAGACACAGTGTCTTTGCCTGCGGCTTCGAGAGTCTTGTTTACATTGTCTTTTGCTTCGGAAACGAGGCCTCTGATGTTTCCTGTTTCGTTTGCAAGACTGAAACCTTCGCCCGACTGAATTGCAATCATGGCGATACCGGTCTCTGTAACAACTCCTTTGCTGTATTCACCGTAGTAAGAAGCAGTTGCCTGACCGTTGTATTTGTCGTTCAGCAGGGTGCTGAATTCACTGTATACAAGTTTTGCGGCATCGAGTTCGTCGCTGCTGTTGTACGATATAACAAGAATCTCGGAAAGATCTACCGAGTCGCTGAAGTTTTCACTAATCAGTTTCTGTCCGTCTGCACCCTCCGAGCTGAGTCCCGACATCTGAGTGAGGTCGTATTCGAGAACCTCATTCGATTTGAGGATGAAAGGCACGGAACAGAGTAAAACAACGATCCAAAGTGCGATTATCACCTTGGAGTGTTTTTCAATGAAATCCGCTAATTTTGCGAACATGTGTATTCACTGAATCACGTGTAATCATAATGTGTATTTAACCGTTTTGAACATGCTCAAATTATTTGAAAATGAAAACGGTATTTGCTCAATTCACATCTCATATAAGACAATAAAATATGGCTTTGTAAATAAGAAAAATAACAGATTACATACTGTATATTGTAGATTACAAACATAAAATAAAGCGATTTAGTCTCAATTAAAGATTAAATCTCAGAGTTTGCTCAAATTTTTCCGATTATAATTTGAGTACACTCAAAAGTTTATGTATGATGAGTTGTTAACTCTGATTTGACCAAAGATATGGCAGCAATCAAAGAGCTCGGGGACATCCGTACAACGATTGATGATAAGCGTGAGAAATCACGTAAATGCATCATGGAAGCATCATTGGCGCTGTTCTACGAGAACGGATATCAGAAGACGACTATCAGAGATATAATAAAGAAAGCCGGGATCCTCAACGGCAGTCTCTACAACCGTTTCAAGAGTAAAGAAGAGATTCTTCTCAATATTGTCACGGATATGCTTCACGTGACACTGAAGGAGTGCGAAACACTCCTGAAAGACGAAAGAGATATGGTCGTTGCCGCCGCACTGCCTACGGCGTTGGAAATCTATGTTTCGAGCCGTTCACCGAAAGCTGCGGATCTGATATACGAAGTCCACAGGCTATGGTCTGCCGTTACCGAATACAGAGATATGAATACCAAATGGCTGAAGAATTACTTCGAAAGATACGGTATCACTCTGACAAACATGCTCGATGCCGACATGAGTTTCCTCATGCTGCTGGGAGCAACCGGAAACATCTGCGGTTATTACGCAAACGGCGGTACCGAAGATTACAGGAAGGTACTGCGTTATCTGGTCTATCATATCGCAACGGGACTCAAAATGCCTGTTTTCGACATCGACAGTACATTGGATAAGATTATCTCGATTATGGAGAACTGTCATATCACACTGTACGAAGACGGTGAAGATCTGATGGTAATTCCGGTTGATACAAAAGCCGAGAACTGATGCTGTCGTTTTCTCTTCGGTCATCCCCGAAAGGGGATGACACATTTCTTCTAAGACACAGACTAATCTGAATATATTCTGCGAATTATCCGGATAAAAGGCCCCGCCTGAGTCAAAATTATCTCAAAAATGGAAAGATGAGTGCGAGCGTTGAGAATTTTTGCGACATATTTACCAGCCCAACAGAGGCCTTATCACGATTCTTCGGTAATTCTATCGTCATTTAACTTCCTCCATTGACTTACGACGGAGGCGATGATCCTGTCGTCGCGCGGCCTCGCATAGGATTTTTCGGTGGTCTTTGTGTTCTTATGTCCGAGGAGCACAGAAGCATGCTCAACAGGCAGCCCCTCGTCGATAAGGTATTGTGCGTATGTGCGACGACACTTGCGGTAGTCGAAATCGACACTGGTCATCCTCGTCACAATCCCGCGGTCGCGAGTAAGTATATTCGTAGAAAGATAGTCTCCTTCGGGGTTAGGAAATAGGAACGGAGATTCACTAGGTTCGCGGACCTTCAGATATCTCGAGATGAATGGTCTTACCTCCGGCCTTATCGGTGCTGTACGAGGTTCACCGTATGTGTTCGAACCCTTCACGTGTGCGAAATGGATCGTGGTAAGGTCGTCGGACAGATTATGTAACTTTGCGTGTTGCATCTCCTGCGTCCTAGAGCCGGTACCGAACGAGAACAGTGAGACGGCGAATGCACGCATGACTTTGTATTCTGTACCCTCATCCAATCTCTCGGCGACACGGACGATATGCTCGAACTCCGGGCGTTCTACAATGGGTAGACGCGTGACAGTACGTCTTGGGAAGAGTGTCGGATAACGGATACGGGCAACGGCCAAACAATCGTTACCAGAGTATCTGCATATAGAACCCAAAGTCCCCACGTCATGAGCTATGCTGCTCGGTTTGAGGCCCTGTTCACGCCGAAGCTTAACATACTCGCGGATATCTTCCGGAGTCATCAATCCGGGATTCGTGGTAGATATCCTTCCGTTCTCTTTAAGATATGTTATGTGACGTCCGATTTTCGGTATGCGGCGTTCCAATTCGGCATACGTCCCGTTGGAATATACGCCCTTGTATGCGGACAGGTACTGCCTTGATTTCGTGACGAACGGATAACGCAACTACACACCTCGAAAAACTGCGCATAGAAAGTATCGTTCACCCGAGTTTATTATTTTTATTACGACGAAAAACATCGGTCGAGTGATAAATAGACAATCGTCGATTTTTATTTTCGTCGATTGTCTACAAAATACGTTCTTTTTATCGTCATATTCATATTGAGAGGCTATAATGTTCAATTATGACCTGTAAGAATGTTTCAATTCTTTCCGAGCCTCATGTCATAGATTTTCTGTTCCATATGGCAGAACACGGTAGGGTTAGGAAGAACAGTTTCACAACCTTGTGTACCAACTATCTTGTGTTGATGAAGGTCGTAGATATCCTCGAAGACGCTAAGATCATCGTTTGCGGCAAGGAATCCTTTGGAAGAGGTGCGTTGTACTGCGAACTCACCGATCTCGGAAAATCGGTCGCCGAAGATGTAATCAGTGCGCATAAAAAAATCATAGAGGCAGAACAGGGTTCATGTGAGCTCGCAGAGGCGAAATGACGATTTCCGGATAATGTTTTATTCTAAGTCGTTTATGTTATTCATGCTGTGGAGAACGGAAAGTGCGCAGTCCGCCACGGAAGGGAAGTGTTCGATGGATAAACTCTGGGGACTATCCCACTGCCATGCTCACTTCCCGCTCTTACGGGTTTACGCTTTAACTGCACCGCATTCTCTGAGGATATGTACGTACTCTTCTTCGGACAGCGGACAGTTGATAAGATCCTGAAATTGACTCTTCGAGAGTTTCAGTTGACGTGACATCGCCATAATCAATCCGTCACCGATTTCCGTTTCTCCGTGGCTGATTTTTGTCATGATTACGGTCTTCAGTCCGTTGACATACAGAATATAGCGGATATAATCCGATTTCTCATTACGCCTGAAACCTTTCCTGTAGAGGCCGGAATCAACGGCTTTTACCTTCATGGAAGTCGTTTCAATCACTCTTCTTTATGTTGGTAAGCAGCCATTTCTTACGGTCACGGGCAACGGCATCCAATTCGGAATCGTCTTCCATCGCGATTTCTTCCCAGAACATCTCGATTTCGGCAATTAAATCATCCTGGGCATCTTTGATTGTTGTACCGAATGCGGTCAGTTCCGATTCTTTATTGCTTATGATTACGCCGTCATCAAGTCTCTCGACAGAAAAGCAGAGCGGTTTTACAAATTGGAACTGACCTGCACCTGTAAGTTCAATCAAATCGGCGGGTTGCTGTTCCGCCTGAGTATACGTGCGATTGCTGGCAGTGTACGGTTTGACGGATTCGAAAAGATTCACTGAAGATGTCTGTCTGACGTAAACCATAACAATCAACCGTCCAAAACATGTCCGAGCCACTCATAAATCTCACGTGCAGTCTGTTCGGACATAATCACTCCGCAGTCAATATCTCTGACGATTGAAAGATCCGTCGGCTCTGTCGAAAGTCTGTTTCCCAGTTTTCCGTTGCCGTCGATATCGTATGTTTCCGACTCGGGGACGGAGTAACCTTCTTTGAAGAAGTTGAGTACAATCTCGCCTTTCGGAGATTTTCCGCCGTAGCAGCCGTTCACATATTCCAATGAATAATTCCCGGTTTTTCTGTATTCGAACTTAATTTCAGCCATGCCCTCGTCCCCTTATATCGGCATATGGATTTAATCGTATAAATGCAGAATGTCGGGAAATATGGAAAAACGGTTCGGCATTCTTCTTCTTTTTATATATTTCAGAATTAAAAACCTCAACCACAGACGGTCAATAATGTTTTTATTACAGTCCGTTCATGTAATAATTGCTGTGGAGAACGGAAAGTGCGCAGTCCGCCACGGAAGGGAAGTGTTCGATCGGAAGAACAGATGGCGCGTTTGCCATCTGCCATGCTCACTTCCCGCCCTTACGGGTTTTCTTTTTGTCTTTATTTCCTTCAGTGATTTTTATTGAACGGGGTTTGAAATCTAATGTGTTATCCATCCTGTGGTATTTGTTGCGAATCATCCATGATCTGAACAATGCTCCTGTAAGACCTGATCTGGCTGCATTGACGGCATAATCATGTGTTTGGAGTTGGTTTCTGTAATTGCTTTTTTCCGAATCGCGGAGCTTTCCTTTGCATCTACCTTTTCCATATTTTTCGCAAATCTTGTTGGGGGTGTCACAACGTATCAACATGTGTCTGTCTACAACTACAATCAGCTCACCGTCATTCTCTTTGATTGTCTTTTCCAGGGCGTAATCCAATGTGTTTTCTCTATTCACTCTTCCGTCTTTATTCGGATTGTATCCTTTAGGTAAGTTATCCTTATTTTTCTTATCGACGTAGTACGTGTCGACTTTCGGTTCCAGATCGCGTATTTTCTTGGCCATGAAGTATTTGTTAAAGAGAGTGTCTCCGTGTGTTTTCACTTCTTTCTCTGGATTGCCGTGTCTTTTTCTGTTCTCCACGGCAAGTTTTCCGTATGCATCCGGTTTATCGGTGACGGCTACGGTATATCCGAAATATCTTTCGTGTTCTCTGCACGGCCCGGCATTGCCGAACTCGTCGACGATTACCATTTTTTTCTTTGCGGCGAATCTTCCTTTCGAATCGCGGAATCTCATTTTCAAATCTCCTTCCGACAGCTGATGGCTTCGGAGATGCTGTTACGTACATTCAACAATCCCGTGCGTAATAATCCGATAAATCGACGTACTGAAGGATGAAAGAAGGGGAGCTCCCGTGGTGCAAGACCGTCAGCGTTGCACAGTTACGGACGTACAGTACTCGAAGTACCCGCACGGCAGAGATTGTTATAACATCTCTTCAGCGGTTATTTATCTTTTACTTTGTTCTTTTCATATTCTCACTTCCTTAAATTATCTTCATATGAATCCCGCCGCAGAAGTTTTACGTGCGCGCGTCACGCGCACGCGCGACCAGCAGTCGGCGGGGGTACCCCCGATTATGGACCGGTATAGGCACTTTTTCGGAGGGTTATGGCTGTGTTATGGCGGTCATTTTTTCGCTATCAGCTCCCTGACCTTCTTGACGGCGGCGGAGACGGATCCCTGATTCACACCCGTAGCTGCACTTACCTCTGTCTGTGTTTTTCCGTCGCGGATCATTTCGTAGAACATGATTCTGCGGCTCCACACCGGGTCGTCCCTGTACTTGTCCAGAATCTCGTTTTCCGTGCGTTCGTCCGAGAAGTATTCTTCGGAACGGATCATTTCCGGAAGGACGAAGTCCGTAAGTTCGGATCTGTAAATTCCCACACCGAAAGCGGGGTCCATCGACGCTATACATCCGATCGACGTACTCTTCACCAGGTTGTTTCCGCGGTTGATACGGTCCCAGATCTGATAGAGGATGCGGGTATACCACGTGCCGAGGAAGGATGTAATCAGTTTCCTTTCCGACGGTTCGGCCATTCCCGTTTTAAACACGAGAACGTCACCCTGCCTGAAGGCAGGGTCGAGTTCCCCGAAACGCTGCCATGCCCATATGTACAGTATCAATCCCGGTTTCCCGTTCAGTCTTTCTTCGAATACGTGTCTGGATTTGTTGTAGACTTTGACAATCTCCGTCTGCTTGAACACCTGTCTCGACGACGCGTATGTCATGGCATCGTCCACGATAATCAGCTGAACGGGAGTATCGTCGATGACATCCAAAGCCACCCGTATGTCGTCGGTGTGGATTATGTGTACGTTTTCCGTACCGTACTTCCTGACGGCCATGTCCGCCCAGTACGCTATGAGCACGCTCTTTCCGCATCCCTGCCCTCCGATTATACAGGCGCTGGCCTTGGCCACCTGCGAGGAAGATTTTTTCGGAAAAGGAATGAAAAATCTCTTTTCCAGATCTTCGGTGACATCCCTCAGATGGCTTGCCGGAAACATATCTTCCATGGAGTAGGTGCACGGAGTATCTCCGTCCATGGAAAAACGGCCTGCGGGAATCATCCTTCCTCTCCGTACAGACCGAAGGGATCGGGAATGTCGTCTTCGGAACGGAGCTCCGCACCCGCGAGAGAAGATGCGGTAAGATACCTGTCTCCGCGTATGAGTTCCCTGATTTCGGACATACCTCTGAGTACGTTGTCATTGTCCATATCGGCGATCTGTTCCGCTGTGGTTTCCAGAATATGCCTGTAAACAGGCATCATATGCAGACAGAAAAACAGGGACAGCATACGTTCCACGGTGTCTCTTCTGCCTTTCATCCCTTCCACTCCGTAGGATGACACTTCGCCGTCGGCATCGAAACCGATATGAAGCAGCACTCCAGAGAGAGAAAGTGTGAACAGTCCGTTCTCTTCGGTTACGTTTCCTCCGTCGCCGTAGAAGTCGTCGATTCTGTGGCGCATGATTCTCATGCGGTCGCTGACAATATTCTGTTTCTGTCTGAGGAATTGGTATATCCTCATGTAATCGTCGTATCCGTCGCCGGAATGGACTGCCTTACGGAGATCCCTGTTCAGTCTGTTCTGTGCCGTCCTTTTCTGTGTCATTCTTCCCACCTTTTCTTTTCATTCTGATGAGGTCGTACATCCTGTTCACCGGTCTCGAAGATCCGATTTCCTGTTCGAGTCTCAGAGCCATTTCCATGAGCATGGGGCCCTGCTGCGAAGTGAGTTCGTGAACCTTTCCTATGAGCTCCGTGTTCTGACGCTGCATATCTTCAAGGGCACGTTCGTCCTGTGCGAGCTGCATCTTCGATACGGTACCTGCGTAGGCCACGGCGACCTGTGTCGTGTATTTCCTGATTTCAAACCACCTGAACACACGCACTCCGACGTACGACGTTCTGATCTCTTCGGTTATTGCCGTAGGCCTGGAAAACTGCGGAAAAAGCGGATATTTCGCATCGACAATCCAATCCGTTTCCAGAGGAACGTTGGATACGATTTCATGTTTCACTCCGAAGAGCAGTCTTGAAAACAGGGCCCTGTTGGTCTGTTCCTGAAGATACGTGGAACCGTTTTCCGTCCATATTACCCACGGCCGCATATCCACGTACTTTTCCGACAGCGACGTGGTCCACACCATGATGTACGCCGTACGCCCGACGACCAGATATCCTGCGGCATAACCGAGAATCAGCGGAAGGTACCAGAATTTATCCCACGGGGCCAGTATTGCAACCGTGTCCGCAGCCATGGCAACCAGGAGGCCGACGGTGAATCCGTCGATCGGGTAGATGAATCTGCACATACGCTGAACACGGGAGCCGATAAACACTCCGACGACCGCTATAATCGTGGAAACAACTATCGTTTCAATCATCCGGATACCTCTTCGGTAAGATCTGCAAAATCTTTCGGTTTATCGGTGACCGAAATCGCATATCCGAAGTACCTGCGTCTTCTCTTCCTGACAGGATTCTTCGGAGTAACGCCGAGGTCGCCGAACTCGTCGACGACCATGACAACCGTACCTTTGGGTATGGTTGCGGTGCTTTCTTTCAGCCTCAGCGCCCTTCCGGAACGTCTTTTTCCGCGGTTTCCCGCAGATGTTTTCACGGGACTCTCAGACGTCATGCTGTCCCTCAGTCGGTCTCTCCGACTTCTTGAAATAAGGGCAGAACCCGCGGGAGGCACGGTCTGCATCGTCATCGGGCAGTCTGTCGCCGAAGGTACACGGGGATCTGTCGCCTATGTGAACGAACCTTCCCGTCCCATCGCTGTATCTGCATTCACCGCAGCAGGTCAGCCATACTTCCGGAACGGGACATTTTCCGCAGTATTCTTCGGTTGTGTCGTTAAGTTCCGTGCAGAAGTACTTCTCACTCCCGTCCCGGTAGTAACCGACGACCTTCGCATATCTGCATCCGAAGCAGTCGTTATTCACGTCGATTATCATTGCGATCATCTCCGAACCGACACAGGCAGGAACACTCAGAGCCTCCTGATCAGGAAGAATCCTATCGCTGCGGCGGGGATTGCGATTCCGATTATGAGAGGAATGTTCATCCCGTTCTCTTCGGTGTTTTCTCCCGTGCTGCCTTCGGCAGCGGATTCCGTGGACCATTCGGTGACTGCATAGACTGTACTGTCGGCGGAATCGGTGACTTTCACGGATCCGACATGAATGCCCGGTTCTGCGAAGGTGTACTCTATTTCGGCACCCGTTCCGATTTCATTGCCGTAAGTATCAAACCATGCCGCAGTCTGATTGTCTTCGAGTCCGATGGACAGGCTGTACGTATTCTCCGAGACGAGTCTGACAGTCGGATAAGATGTGAGAACCAGGGCCTTTGTCCATTTGGCATAGACATTCTTGTCCTCAGTCATGACGGCTGTCGGGTCGAATACAGTCTGTGTGTCGGCTTCGTTGTACC
>CAVFUJ010000020.1:0-14767 GCA_963625795.1 Anaerovoracaceae bacterium | reverse complement strand
CTATGACTGCGTCGAACCAAACGTAAATGACTTTTCCGTCCCAGCCTTCGACGGGTACGGGTATTCCCCATTCCATGTCTCTTGTGATTGCACGGTCCATAAGGCCGTCTTTCAGCCAGTTCGTGGTGAATGTCTTTACGTTGTGTCTCCAGAAGTCCTTCTTGTCCAAGTATTCCAGAAGAGGCTTTTCAAATGCGGAAAGTTTGAGGAAATAGTGTTCCGTTGCCCTTACTTCGGGTTCCGTACCGCAGTTGATGCAGTGAGCCTGTTTCAGATCTCCCGCTTCGAATGTCTTACCGCAGGAATCGCACTGATCTCCGCGTACATTCTCCGCACCGCATTCGGGACATACTCCCTCAACATATCTGTCCGGAAGGAATTTAGCGCATTTCGGACAGTAGTACTGATTCGATTCTTTGACGTAAAGATAACCGTTGTCCAGGAGTTTCATGAAGACATCCTGCACAACTTCTTTGTGATTCTCGTTGTGTGTCTTCGTAAACAGTGAAAATTCGATTTCCATGTCTTCGATGGCTTTCTTGTTGATTTCGTGATACCTTTCCGCGATAACTTCGGGAGTAACGTGTTCTTTCTCGGCACTCACCGTAATAGGGGTACCGTGCTGATCGGAACCCGAGACCATCATTACCTCATTACCCAGCAGTTTGTTGTATCTGCTGAATATATCGGGCGGTAGGATTGAGCCGGCCATGTGGCCCAAATGAATGACACCGTTCGCATAGGGCCATGCGACGCACACAAGAATCTTGGACATGACCCATGGCTATGTGTCATTCATATTTATTTTTGAGCGCTGTCATTGAGTCTCGGTTTTTACTTCCGAAGGAACAAAGTTGCCTGAAAGGATGGCCTTCAGCAGGATGTAACTCCATACTCCCGCGACTATCGAACCGAATATCTCCATTGCGACGATTCCCCAGATAACGGATACGAATGTACCCAACGTAACAACCAGGATAATACCTGCAATGAGCTGTGTACCGTTTCTTATCAAAGTACAGATGAAAGAACTCAGCCCTTTTCCCACAGCCTGGAACAATCCCACTGCGATGAATCCCCATGAAGCAAAGGGGAGGAATATGCAGAGTATTCTCAGACATTCGATCATCTCGGTTCTGAGTGCCGCCGTCGACTCCGAATAGGTGAAAATGAGCACCATATAATCCGCAAGGAGTTCCGTCAGAAGTGTCAGCACCACCATCAGAATGAAACAGAACTTGAACGAATACATGTAGGCAACATTCATCTTGTCGAAGCTTCTGGCACCGTATGCGGCACCCAACACAGGTACGACGGCACCTCCGATTGCCATCAGAGGAATCATCAGGATGTTGATCAGTCTCCAGGTTGAGGTGTAAATCGCAACTCCGTTTGTGCTGAGATCCGTCATTACAATGACATAATTCATCGCCATAGAGATAATCGATACCAAAATCATCTCGCATGATGCGGGAAGACCTACTCTCAGAATATCGACATCTGTCTCTTTGTCAAGAGGAATGTGTTTCGGATTGAATTTAATGAAAGTATCTTTTTTTACAAGGTACCAGTAGAGCATTATCACAAAAGAGAACACAACTGCGATGATCGTCGCCCATGCTGCGCCTGCCATACCCATTCCCAAACCGATTGAAAATCCGACATCCGTGTGGAAAACATCGGTGAAGACGTTTCCGTAGATGAAAATCGGATCGAGAATAATGTTTACGATTGCTGCAACAATCTGAGTGGACATTGCCCTGCTCGACGCACCTTCGGCTCTGAGCAGATTGCTGAAAAGTCCGTTCAGAAGAAGGAGTAACGCACAGAGGTAAACGGGCGTACCGTATTCGATACAGAGTTCGATTGTTTCTCCTGCGCCCATAACCTCCATAAGAGGTCTCTGGAACAGCAGCAGAAGAATCATTGCCGCAATTCCTCCGATTACGACGAGAACGATAGCCTGCATTGCAACCTTTTCCGCGGCATCTTTGTCACCGCGTCCGATATGACGCGCAATTGCAGACGAAGCTCCCACACCGACACCGTTACCGATACCGATAAGAATGAAGAACAGCGGGAAGACGAAACCTACTGCGGCAAGTGCATCGGGACCCAAACCTGCAACCCAAACCGCATCGATAAGATTGTTGGCAGACTGTGCAATCATTCCGACAATCATCGGCAGAGCCATGAGAAGAACGGCTCTCTTCGGATTGCCTAGCAGTGTATCTACACCCTTTGTAGTTTCGCCTTCCATCGTTACCACTGATTTCGCTCATACTGGAGATGTATATAAGATTGTTCAATTTTACGCATACACAGTCATCAAATCGGACAATAATACGGCAGAATCTCAGGTTTTTTGTTTTTAGAATGAATATAAAATCCGCGGAAAATCATTAGTACTCATTGGCTGATAGAATAATGTGAGATTTCTAAGAGAGGGTAAAACCTTCGGTCCCCCGGCATTCGTACTTGCGGGATTCGGAACCGTCGCACTTTTCATTTCGGTATGGATAGTTGCATCCGCACTTGACGGAAGATGGATTCTGGGAGATACTCTTTCGAGTATGGGTACCTGCCGTGTAAAAGAAGCTGAAATGATCTTCAATTACGGCTGTGTGCTCACAGGTGTTCTGGGATGTATATTCGGACACGGAATCATGAAGTACAACAAAGGATGGCTGTTCTTAAGCGGTGTGTGTACATTCATCGCACCGATATTTCTGATGGGTGTCGGAGCTATTGATGAAAATTACGGCGATCCGCATATGACAATTGCCGGTCTTTTCGGTGCATTCTCATTATTTGCGATGCTTTTTTCGCTTCCGGGTGATTTCAGAAAGCATAAAATATACTTCTGCTGCACACTGATTATTCTGATTGCACTCGGAGTGGGACAGATTTTCATCAAAGGATTCGGTTTCTTTGAGGTGTTTTCGGTACTGATGATTAATCTGTGGATTCTTCTTCAGTCGAAGAAATATCTTGATTTGATCGGTCCGGTGAGTTATATCGATCCGATTTACGAAAAAATCGGTGAAATTATGGTGAGTGACAGTTTCGTAAAGAGGCTGTTCCGTAAGTAAACGGTGTACCAACCGTTATATCGCCGATGAAGGATTCGTGGAAACATGGATGTCAAAGTCATTGGGATGAGAGGTAACGCATCTTTCGATACCGTAGTCAAACATTTCACGTCTATGGGCGGAGAAGTTGTTTTGCTGGATCCCGGACAGGTTTACGGAAAAGATATGTTACTATCCGCTGCGGATCATGCGGAAAGAGCATTCAGACACGGTACGAACCGTTCCAAAAACATCCTGACAGAAACGATAATCTACGCCGCTTCTGAAAGACAGATTTCCAAAGCTCTTTCGAAGATGAAACCCAAAGAAGGCGCAACGGAGTTTGTTGCAATTCTTTTTGATATCGAAGATCCGAAATTGGATGCAATCGGCATGGAACGCGACGATTCGCTTATCGAAGGAACTCCCGAGAAAGCGGAGAGATTGGGTTTAGTCAACGATATGGGCATTCCCTGCGAAGATCTGGCACTCGAACGTGTAGCTCTCCTCGATCTCGCGAAATTCTGATAAAAAATATTATTTGCCGGGCTTACGCCCGGCAGAGTTTACTCTCACTTGAGAGGAACGAATTTGAAACCGTAGTGAATCACACCGGAATCTCCGTCGGCATCCAGTTTACGGAGAACCGCACGTACGGGCATTCCGATTTTGACATCCTCAAGATTCACATCTACCAACTGCGACGTAATCGTAAGGCCGTCTTTGGTCTTCACCATCGCAACGACATACGGTTTCTGCATGTTGTTGCAGTCGGGTGCTTCGTGGATGATTGAGAATGTGTAGACTTCTCCCTCTCTGCAGACCTTGTACGGTTCCATTTTACCGATCGACTGTCTCCTGCATGTGGGGCAGAGCGACCTGCTGGGGAAGTAAGCCTTTCCGCATACGGGACATCTCGATCCCTCGAGGTTGTACCTTCCGGGGATTTCTCTCCACTCTTTCGCTACCGATGACATCAGATCGCCTCCAAAATCGAAACTGTTACGGTGGAACCGGTTCCTCCGACGTTCTGCGCAAGACCGTATTTCGCACCTTTGACCTGTCTTCCGTCGGCTTTTCCTCTGAGCTGATCCACAATCTCCGCAATCTGTGCGACACCTGTCGCACCGACGGGGTGACCGCGTGCTTTGAGACCTCCGGATGTGTTGACGATAAGATTTCCTCCGTTTCCGTAGGTAACCTCGCCGTTGAGAACAGCCGCACCCGCTTTTCCTCTCTTGAAAAGACCGAGATCTTCGAGAGCCATGATTCCCGAAACGGTATAGTTATCGTGAACTTCTGCAACGGAAATGTCCTGAGCGGAAATTCCCGCTTTCTCATACGCTTCCTTTGCTGCGGTAACCGTTGCGCTGTAGGATGTAATCGAATATCTCTGGAAAAGAGCCAATGTATCGCTCTTCTGTGTGACGGCTGAAACTTTAACGTACTTATCCGTAAATTTGTCCGCCTTGTCCAAAGGACAGAGAACAACCGCTGCGGCTCCGTCCGAAATAGGAGCGCAGTCGAACATTCCCAGAGGCTCCGCGACAGCGCCCGATCTGAGAACAGATTCAAGTTTAATCGCTTTCCTGAACTGTGCGTTGGGGTTCAGTGCACCGTGTGCGTGACTGTTGACAGCCATGGAAGCGATTTCTTCCCTTGTCGCAAGACCGTCGTGAATCATCCTCTGTGCCATCATTGCGTGAAGCGAAGCAAACGTAACTCCCATTCCGGCTTCCCATTCCGCATCGGATGTAGAGTCAAGAATGCTGTTAATCGATGCATCGTCAAGATCGGTCATCTTCTCCGCACCTGCAACGACAACATAATCCTGCATTCCGGATGCGACTGCCATCACACCCTCCCTGAATGCGACTCCTCCGGAGGCTTCTCCGGCTTCGACACGTGTACAGGGTGTGTGATTGGATGCCATTCCCGAGTAATCGGCAATGAGTGCATCCACATGCTGCTGGTTGATGAAACGTCCTGCGGACATGTTTCCGATGTACATTCCGTCAATCTCGTTTCCCGCAAGACCTGCATCTTCAATCGCTTTAAGACCGGCCTCGATACCGATGGATCTGAATGATTTGTTCCAAAGCTCACCGAATTTGGTGACTCCGACTCCTATTACTGCTACGTCCCTCATCCTAATCACTCCGGTAAAACGATCTTGCCCTTGTACTTGGCATATTTTGCATAATCGAGATAAACAACATCGCTGAGCACCTGATCGAGTGTCGGTGCGTTTTCTCTCTTGTATCTTGTAATCTCTTTGGTGACGGTAATATCAAAAGCATCGCTTCCCGCACCGGAACCGTATGATACCACAAAGATTCTGTCACCGGGCTTGGCGACATCCAAAACCGATGACAGTCCCAGCGGAACGGCACCGCTGTATGTGTTTCCGATATTAGGTGTAAGAAGTCCTCTTGTAATCTGTTCCTCGGTGAATCCCAACTGTGCGGCAACCCTTGTAGGGAACTTACCGTTGGGCTGGTGGAACACCGCGTACTGATAATCCGAAGGTTCCGTGCCCATTGCGTCAAACATCATCTTCGCCGCAGACGTAATGTGTCTGAAGTAAGCGGGTTCTCCGGTAAACCTTCCTCCGTGTTTGGGGTAAGGCTGACCCTCTCTTCTCCAGAAGTCGGGTGTATCCGTTGTAAAACTGAGGGTGTGATTGATTCTTGCGATAATCTTCTGCGAACCGATAAGGAATGCAGCTCCTCCTGCGGAAGCGGAATATTCCAATGCATCTCCGGGTGCACCCTGAGATGTGTCCGCTCCTATCGCTACGGCGTATTTCGTCATACCCGAAAGCACAAGACCGAGACACATCTGAATTCCCGCGGTTCCCGCTTTACATGCAAATTCGAGATCCGCCGCGGTCATCGCAGGTGTTGCTTCGATTGCCTCTGCGACTATTGTCGAAGTGGGTTTTACCGCATAGGGATGTGATTCCGAACCGACATAAACCGCACCGATGTCCTTGGGATCCACATCGGGAACCCTTGCCATCATTCCTCTTGCTGCTTCCGTTGCTATTGTGACGACATCTTCGTCGGGCGACGGGACCGATTTCTGATTGATATAGAGTCCCTTACCCATGGCTTTGCCGTCTACGCCCCAGACCCTTCCGATCTCCTCAGGGAGAATCCTGTTTCTGGGCACGTATGCTCCGTAACTGACTATTCCTGCTTCCATCATGTCCTCTCCGTCAATGTTTTGATCTTGTTAATCACATCTCCGACTTCCATATCGGTTTCTATAAGCGGCACTTTTTCCAACTGTGCCAATTTGATCGCAAGCGGGTCGCTGTTGTCCGGTTGGATATAAACAACGGCTGCCGGTGTGAGCGGGTGTGCTCTTATCGCCACCATAGGCGAACGTCCGAAGTGCACATCCGTGAAAATGAGTGCTCTTTCTATGCTCCATCCGTAGATTTTCATGTAATCGGATGAATTCAGTGAAATTATGGCTTTCAGGGAATCCACTACGGTGTATCCGTAAATTTTCTTCTTTACACCGTCGTATCCTATGTTTCTGCCTGAGATAGCCTTAATAAATTTGTTTAAATCGACACCTTCGGGGAATTCCCCCATGTCGATGATACATCCCGGCCTTTCGTTGGGCTGGTATTTCCTTATGGTCGGAGAACCTGCAGCTTTGTCGATGTCGATGAAAGCGTCGATCATCTTCCTGACCATCTGCACTCCGGGAGATTTTCTTCTTCCGGATTCATAATCGCTGATAACCGAATGCGACATCCCGATGGCATCTGCGAGTTGGTGTTGGCTTATGCCGAACTCCTCTCTCCATTTCCTGATTGCTTTCCCGGGTTCGGATGACAGGGCTATCTCGCCGGCCATCTTCTCTCTGAGCGCATCTTCCATACACACTGTATAGAATTTAGGTATATATCATTGACGAACGTATCGTTCGTCGAATAACGTATTTTACCTGTTTGGCATATCGGTATATCAGACGAAGATCCTCTTTTCATTCATACGGCAGAACAGCGCAAACGAAACAATCGCAAAAATCGGAACAATCATTCTCATGATTGTATACATTCCCGAATTCGGCATGTCGGCAATCGCTACAAAAGTCATAACGACCGTTGCGAATACCGTAGTAACCGATGATTGATAGGTCAGTTTTCTGTCTCCTCTGAACAGAGAAAGAATAAGCACCGCTGCGGAAACCTCAATCAATACAACATACAGAACATTCGTAAGAGTGATTCCGTCATTCAGGAAAACGAAATACGAAAGTCCTGTAAGAATGAAAACACCGATACATCCTGCGATGTGAATAGGGCCTTCTTTGGGGTAACCGACTGTTGCGTAAAGTATCATCATGAACACAGATAACGCAACCACCAAACGGTCGAGAAGAATCTTCACCGATTCATCCGATGATTTCGGAACGGCATCGATAAGACAGACAACGGCCATAATCAGTGAAATAAGAATCAAAGCAATCTGAATGTACCACATGCTGCGCGGTCCGTCATGTGTCGATGAATCGATTAAACCCATACAACCCCTATGAATTCACCGATATATAGTGAATTTGACGGCACGGAGTGCCGTCGTATTCATCACAGGAAATTTCTCCGTTCCCTTAATTCTTATAAATAATACCAACATCACCGATATCATAAGGTGTATCCGATGGTAAGGATCGAGGATTGCAGGAAGACATTGAGTACGGAAGAAGGCGAAGTTACATACTACAGCCTCAGGGAATTGGAATCGCAGGGCATCATCAAAGATCTGAAGAAGATGCCGTATTCCGTCAAAGTACTCGTGGAATCTCTGCTCAGGCAGAAAGACGGGAAAATGATTACAGATGACGACGTAGCAACAGTCGCATCATGGAATTCAGAGAAAAACACGGAAAACGAATTTCCGTACATCCCGGCACGTGTCCTTCTTCAGGATCTTACCGGAGGAGCGGCGGTTGTCGATCTCGCTTCGATGAGAGCTGCAGTGGATTCAATGGGCGGAGACCCGAAGAGAATCAATCCTCTTGTTCCTGTCGATCTTGTTATCGATCACTCGATTCAGGTCGATTACGCAGGAACCGCCGATGCGGAAGCCAAGAACGAAGAAATCGATTTCAAAAGAAACAAAGAAAGATACGCTCTCTTCAAGTGGGCGCAGAATTCTTTCAATAACTTCCGTGCCGTACCTCCCGGAAAAGGAATCTGCCACCAGGTCAACCTCGAATACCTCTCGCCTTTGGTACACTGTGTGAAGAAAGACGGAAAACTCACCGCATATCCAGATTCATGTTTCGGTACCGATTCACACACAACACAGATCGACGGACTCGGAGTAGTCGGATGGGGTGTCGGAGGAATCGAGGCTGAAGCGGTTATGTTGGGACAGCCCTGCTATATGAAACTCCCCGATGTCATCGGATTCAGGCTCACAGGTAAACTCAGACCCGGAGTAACCGCAACAGATCTTGTTCTGACAATCGTTCAGATGCTCAGGAGAGTCGGTGTTGTCGGTAAATTTGTGGAATTCTGCGGAGAAGGATATCAGAACCTCAGTCTCGCAGACAGGGCAACCATTGCAAACATGGGTCCCGAATACGGTGCGACAATGGGATTCTTCCCTATTGACCAGAAAACAATCGATTACCTCAGACTCTCCGGAAGAGACGAGAAACACATCGACACCGTCATCAAATACGCAAAAGAGCAGACACTTTGGTACGACGGCGAAGCCGAGTACACAGATATGCTTGAATTGGATTTGGCAGACGTTTATCCCTCGCTTGCAGGTCATAAGAGACCTCAGGACAGGATTCCTCTCTGCAACATGAAGACAACGTTCCGTGCGACATTGGACGAATTGGGTGTAAGGGAGCAGAAAGAAGCCGAAGGCCTCAGAGACGGATTCCTCGCAATTGCTGCAATCACATCCTGTACGAACACCGCAAACCCGTCGGTAATGATTACAGCGGGACTTGTCGCAAAGAAAGCGGTCGAATTCGGACTGAAGCCTAAGGATTACGTTAAAACATCGCTTTCACCCGGTTCGAGAGTTGTAACGGAATATCTGAAGAACTCAGGATTGTTGGAATATCTTGAAAAAATCGGATTCAACGTCACAGGTTACGGATGCATGACATGTATCGGAAACAGCGGTCCGCTCGATTCCGAGATTGTAAGAAAGATCCGTGATAACGATTTGGTTGCTGCGGCAATTGCTTCAAGCAACAGAAACTTCGAAGGACGTATCCACCCGGATGTCAGGGCAAACTATCTCGCTTCGCCTCCGCTCGTAGTCGCATTCTCGATTGCGGGACGTGTCGACATCGATCTCGGAACGGAACCTCTGGGACAGTACAACGGCAGAGACATTTTCCTCAAGGACATTTGGCCCACGGAAGATGAGATAAGAGAAGTCACCGAGAAATACGTCACAAGGGAAACATTCACAAAACAGTACGCAAACATCTTCGAAGGTTCCGACAGATGGAAAGCAATCGAAGCACCCGAAGGAGCACTCTTCGAGTGGGATGAAAAGAGCACATACATCAGAAACCCTCCGTTCTTTGACGATATCTCCGAAGAACCGAGGATCGAGAACATCGACAGGGCACATGCGTTGGCTTCGCTCGGAGATTCGATTACAACGGATCACATCTCACCCGCAGGTGCATTCGCTGCGACATCCGATGCGGGAAAGTATCTGATTTCGTTAGGTGTCGAACCGAAAGACTTCAACTCATACGGTTCGAGAAGAGCGAACCACGAAGTTATGGTAAGAGGAACCTTCGCTAACATCAGGCTCAGAAACAAACTCGCACCCGGAACCGAAGGCGGATGGTCGCTGTATATTCCCGACAACAAAGTGGACACAATCTACGAAACATCGAGGAAATACCTCGAAGACAGGACTCCGCTGATTGTTCTCGCAGGCAAAGAGTACGGAACGGGAAGTTCGAGAGATTGGGCTGCGAAAGGTCCGTACCTCCTCGGTGTGAGAGCTGTTATTGCGGAATCGTTTGAAAGGATTCACAGATCCAACCTTGTCGGAATGGGAATCGTTCCGCTGCAGTTCCTCGACGGTCAGAATATGGATACATTGGGACTCAACGGAAAGGAAGTCTTCGACATCGAACTCAGCGATATTACGTCGAAATGTGAGGTAAAGGTTACAGCATACAGGGACGGCAAGAAACTCGAGTTCAGGACGATCTGCAGAGTCGACGTACCCGCCGAGATTGAGTACGTCAGGAACGGCGGTATCCTCCAGACAGTGCTCAGGAACATGATGTCCTGAGTGCTGTCCCGCACTGTGATGTAGAAACCTTTTTTATCAATGATTTAATAGGGTGGTTCAAGGGCCCTTGGGTTAGCTTGGTATACTTGTGCCTTCGGGAGGCATAGACTCCGGTTCAAATCCGGGGGGGCCCACCACCCTATAATTTTCTGCACCGTTATCTTACAGCGAAGGCTTTTACTTTAGGTAGGTCTGCTTGCCGTCGTTTCAAAATTCAAATAGCCAGTAATTGTTTTTTCTGTATGTCATTTTGTATTTTTGTAGTTTTTACCCCCCGTAAAAACGTAAATTATGACGTTTTTACATAGGGAAAAAACGTTAAATAAACTCAACGGATACTGTAATTGTGAAACGGAAGATCAGTGCATACCTCACAGAATGGAAAGAACAGAAGTCGTCGAAACCGCTGATGATACTCGGATGCAGACAGGTCGGAAAAACATACTCTGTCCGTGAATTCATCTCAGAGAACTATGAATCGTTCCTTGAGATCAACCTTGAAAGAGAGCCTAAAATGGCCGAGATATTCAACGGAAATCTCGATGCATGTTCCGTCATAGACAGACTTCTGATTGTATCGGGTAAAGAACTGACACCGGGCAAATCCGCAATATTCATCGATGAAATCCAATCCGGCCAGAATGCACTGTCTTCACTGAAATGGCTGGCTGAGGACGGCAGATTTGATATTATTGTATCTGGCTCATACCTCGGAACAAGACCTCAGGAGGATGACGAACGGATTTCTCCGATGGGATATGTCACAGTAAAGACAATGTATCCAATGGATTTTGAAGAATTCCTGTGGGCTATGGGTACTGATGAAAGAATGATTGATTCCGTCAGAAAATCTATCACCGATCTGCAGCCGATAGACCCTGTCTTTAATGAAAAAATATCGAACCTCTTCCGCAGATATCTTGTCGTCGGAGGCATGCCCGAAGCCGTAAAAACGTATTCCGAAACAGGAAATTACGTAAAAACGAGAGAAGTAATCAAGGACATAATTACCATTCTGAATGCCGATGTCGGAAGATATTCAAAGAGAACGGACAGAATGAAGATTCTGTCCTGCATCGGTTCGATTCCGTCTCAGTTGGCATCGGATAAACGCAGATTCGAATATTCTGCAATTGAGAAGAAAATCGGTTTGGGAAAATCACAGTACGGCGATGCTTTGGAATGGCTGATTTCTTCGGGGATGGCTTACCGCTGTTACAATCTGCGCGGAATTATTCCTCCTTTGTCACAGAATGTAAATCTCAAATCGTTCAAAATGTATCTCTGCGACACGGGAATACTCCTCGGTCTGATGGATGATGCCGATGTCGGAGCAATAGTGAGCTCGGACCCGTTTGCAAACAACGGCATCGTAATGGAAAATGCGGTTGCCTGTTCGCTTATTGCAAAAGGTTATCCGCTGTACTGCTACGCAAAGGAAAACAGTACGCTTGAAATTGATTTCGTCCTGAATACGAAAGAAATTGATTTGATTGACATGAGATCCTGCCGCAATAAGAAATCAAAATCACTGAGTACACTTCTCGCAGAAAAGAATACTGGGCGCAGAGGAATAAAACTCTGTGATGATGGTGTTTATGCAGATACGAACGACATCATGCACCTGCCTCTCTACGGAACATGGTTCCTTCCCGATTCGGGTGTGCCCGATATAGACTGAATGTTCCGACATGTCACCTGATACCCGGGCCTGCTGCGCAGGCCCGGGTATCAGAGATGATTCTCCATATGCGATATTGCATCCGCAAGTACTGTTCCTTTCTCTGTCAATCCGACAACAGTCACCGTGTCCTTCTTCTCGAATGAAATCAATCCCAAACTTTCCAACAGTTCCAATTTCACAGG
Organism: Anaerovoracaceae bacterium; assembly: GCA_963625795.1. Classification (GTDB taxonomy): domain Archaea; phylum Thermoplasmatota; class Thermoplasmata; order Methanomassiliicoccales; family Methanomethylophilaceae; genus Methanarcanum. The sequence goes on along the minus strand of CAVFUJ010000020.1, from coordinate 2,523 downwards.
CATCCTGGGATTCTTGGAGATGTTCTCATAGATCATAGATTTCGGTGTATTGCCGTGCTGCATCAGAAAAAGCAATATCGATAGTATGTGCCTTTCCTCTAGTTGCGATACTTTGTATCTGCCCATCTTCTCCCTCCTATTGTTACGTCTGTGTTCGTTCCGATATCCGTCTTTCGACGAATTGTTAGACGGATGTCGAACAATAATACATATGTCACTAATTCATATAAAATAGTATAACATTCGTTAATTAACGATGTTGATTTAAGTTAACATTCGTTAATCTGAATATGCTGGACGGCTGTCGTAGGAAATCGATCACGAAAAACAACAGTCAATCCAATATCCTAATTTCCGTTCGTCGAAATAAGTAAAATTCGTCATATGTCGGACAGAGAGCACATCATCTGAAGCTATTGAAAGAAGGGCAGTTTGCCGTCGTTTTTATGATAAATACGACGGATTTTTGAAATGAAATATCATTATGCGACGCCTTTCCCCCTCTGTCTGATAAAGAGCAATGACAGCACAATAAGACCTGCCGGCATCAGAATCCACCACGGAAACTCGAACTTCTCCGCAGGCGGAGGTTCCGGTTCGACACGGTCGCACGTAATCGTAACCGTCGTTTCCGAACGGATGCCTGTTACGATGTAAACACCTCCGGAAGGGAAGATTTCCTCATCTCCCACCGTGACTTTCAGTGTCTCCATCTTCATATCGAAACCTCCGATTTCATTGACCGTGAAAGTCACAATACCCGAACCTTTTGTGAGAATATTGCATTCAATCCCCGTGTCGATCTTGAAAAAGACGAACACTTCGTCGATGATGATACGTGTAGGTCCGACGGGTCCGGAACCGGACCATTTGGCGTAAATGTCAATATTTCCAGTAACGGGGGTTTTGGTTATTGTTTCGGCCTTAACCGTTGTATCTCCCACGTACCATCCTTCGAATGAATAACCGCTTTTGGTAGGTGCAGAAGGCAATGTGAAGAAGTTGTCTCCTTCCTCGCACACCGTTGTTTTGTCGATGGTTTTTACATCGAACACATTCACACCGTCGATGAATCTTACGGCGTAAGTTTCATCCCCAATATGCATCGGTTTGACTGTTATCTTACCGACTTTTGTCGTAGCGCCGTCCGTGAGCGTCTGTGTAACGATTACTTCCGACAATCCCGAGAGATTCAGCTTTGTACTGATGCCTGTCGCGGGATCGCAGACGACCGGAGTCCCGTCGGGGGTTGCGGCAGACCAGCTGACCGTAACTCCCGGCGGGAGATCATACGGATAGATTATTTCCGGATTGTCACCGTAGCAGTAATACGTCCCTTCCATCGCATCCGCTCCGTCGGCACTGCCGGCGGATAACGACAGCATGATCAGGAACACCGTCCCGACTAGTAACACGGCCGCAGCAGTTGTTCCTTTCATACCGTCAGCTCCGTTCAGTTACCGTTGATGACGAAAGCGGGAGCCCAGTCACCGTGCAGATCGGCTAAAACAACAAGATTGAACGTAAGAACCACATCGTTACCGTTGACGTTCGCATAGATCATAACTTTATACGAACCCGTACCGGATGTGTCAGGCTGGTAATAATCGCCTGATTTCGTTAACACTGCCTCTTTTGAGTCATTGCCGATGGAAACAACCTTGTCGACGATGAATGGGGATGCAGTGCTTGTAATCTTGAATTTGACGACACCGCTCTTCTCGACGACTACGGTACCGGACGGTTTTGCAGCACCCGAAGTAGAATCTCCGATGTTTTCGAAAGTTATCTTTTTGGCCGATGTGTTATCGCCGATTATCTTCCCGGCGTTATCACCTGCATCGAATGACAGTTCAACAGAACCTGTTTTTGCTTTGTCCTTGAAATTGATAGTCAACTCAAGAGTATACATAACAGGAACACCGGTCGCTGTTTTCTGAACCGCATTCACTGTGAAATTCTTGCTTGCATCTGTTATTCCGTCATCCAACACACCGGCGATTGTTCCGTCTCTTGCCATTCCGAGTCCTGTCGGGAGCGAGACTGCGTACCAATAGTAGTCGGCAACTGTGATTGTTGTCGAAGTTATCAATTTAGATTCCGGCACACCTTTCGTGAAATCCATCGCAGTAAGAGAAGGCGTACTGCTCGAATCACTGAGTGTTATGTTAAATGTGTATGTAAGCGTCTTCAGATCGATAACGGCAGTCGGTGACGATCCGCCGCTGTTTGTGACAGTCACACTGACTTTACAGATGAACTTGAAATCCGTTGTTGACGCTAAGGTCGCATCGGACGGTGCGCTCATCGTCACAGAATATCTTGCTTCGCTGAGCTTCGTAAGTGTGAATACAATCTTACTGTCTGTATCTGTTTTGGAATATACTCCTGTACTTTCTGTGAGATCCTCAGCTGCTCCTGTCGCTTTCTGGAACTGCCAACTTACAGTCTTCGTATATCCCGCACCCGAAATATCGTATGCGTTCTCACTCATTGTGAAGTATTTCACGACGGCAGGTCCGC
>CAVFUJ010000019.1:0-14842 GCA_963625795.1 Anaerovoracaceae bacterium | reverse complement strand
CATGTGCATCCTGTCTTCCGATTCCCTTCTCGGTCATCTTCATCATGAGCGATTCCGCCATGATGAGTCCGTGTGAGGATTCGATGTTTCTGATCATGTTCTCTCTGCGGACTTCGAGTCCGGCGAACACTTTCTCCATCTTACCGAACATTTCATCGAGTAATGTGAACGTATGCGGAAGAATGAATCTCTCCGCGCTTGAGTTGGAAAGATCTCTCTCGTGCCAGAGAACCTGCGATTCGAACATCGGAGTTACCATCGATCTTACGATTCTTGCAAGACCGCAGACATTCTCCGACATCATAGGATTACGTTTCTGTGCCATTGTGGAACTTCCTACCTGCTTCTTCCTGTCGAAGGGTTCCGCAGCCTCGGAGATCTCGGATCTCTGAAGATTTCTGATCTCAGTACCGTATCTTTCCAGCGATGTGGCTATGTTGGCAAGAAGACAGACCAATTCAGAGTATCTGTCTCTTCCGACTACCTGTGTTGCGGCAGGTTCGTACGTAAGTCCGAGGTCGTTCATCACAGCCCCCTGAACTTTGAAGAAATTCTTTCCGAGTGCCGCACCCGTACCGACGGCTCCCGCCATCTTTCCGGCACATACCCTGGGTTTGATCTGTTCCAGTCTCTCCCTGTGCCTGAGCATTTCCTGAACGTATCCGGCAATCTTGAATCCGAATGTAATCGGGATTGCAAACTGAGCATGAGTCCTTCCCACTTCAATCGTATCACGTTCGTTCTTCGCAAGTTTCGCAAGCGTAACGATGAAAGAATCGACATCTTTCTTAATGATTTCCAGCGAAGCCTTCAGCTGAAGTGCGGTTGCAGTGTCAACGATATCGTTGGATGTGGAACCGTAATGAACGAATTTTCCCGCATCCCCTCTGCACTGTTCGGTCATAGCCTTAACCATAGCCATGACATCGTGCCTTGTTTCGGCTTCGATTTCCTTCACCCTCTCGATCTTTGTGACGGAAAGATTCGCTACACGCGTGATTTCTTTCGCATCTTCGGCGGTGACGGTTCCCAATGAAGCATGTGCCCTTGCGAGTGCGGCCTCAACATCCATCTGGAATTGGAGACGGCTCTCCTCGTACCAGATTTCCTTCATATCCTTCCTGCCGTATCTGTAGTCAAGCGGACAAAGGTTGCTCATGTCATCATGCAAGCCGTCGCATTATTTTATTTATGCTGTCCCGATGTCCGTAAAAATCCCGGGGAAAATGCCGATATCACGGATGATAACGGCATATGTGTTAATTTCCCGCCTGTATGCTTCTCATATATCTCTTAAGAAATGTTTATATCTGATACCCGTATGAGCATTAATCAGAGTAGGCCGTGACTCTGACACGGTGCAAGCCCAGAACATATGAGTGATTTGATATGACAGATTTGGAGGAAAAAGTTCAACAGTTGGATGGATCCGAGGAAGTCGTAGCAGAGCCTGTCGATGCTCCCGCAACAGAAGAGGAGACACAGCAGGACCCTGCTAGCCTGGCAGAACTGGAAAAGAAGAGAAGTGCAATCAACGCAGACGCAGAAGAGCACAAGAGGCTCAGAGACGATCTGAACAAGCAGACCAAAGAATGGGTCTCAAAGAGAGATGCACTGAACGCACAGGTACGTGAGCTTGTCGAAGAGGCAGGTAAACACAGAGAAGAGCGTGACGCCCTCAACCAGAAAGTAAGGGAGTCAAAAGCCCTCAGGGATGAGGCAAACCAGAAGGTTTCGAAGCTCACCGAAGAGTACCATGCAATCAAGAAAGATATGCCGGAGCGCGACAAAGACGCACCCTCGATCAAACAGCTGAAGAAAGAATTCTCCGACCTTGAGAACAAACAGCAGACCGAGTGCCTCAAGAAGAAAGAGGAAGAAGCCATCGTCAAGAGGCTCAGAGAACTCGATCAGAAGATCACCGAGATTGAGAAGACACAGGATCAGTCCGGCGACCTCCGTGAGAAATACGGAGAACTCAAGGAAGCCAAAGCCGAGGCAGAGAAATGCCACAAGCTCGTCTCCGAGTACGCAGAGAAAGCTCAGGCAGAGCACGACAAGATGATCGCACTCTACGAGCAGGCAGACGCACTCAGGAAACAGGCAGATGAGGCTCAGGCAAAGTTCATCGAATGCAAGAAAGCGGCAGACGAAGAACACAAGAAGCACATCGAGCAGATCAAAACGTTCCACGAGACCGACGGTGCAGTCGCAGCCATCAAGAACAAGCAGAAGTCCGTCCGCAAGAAGAAGACCGATGCAGAGTCCAAGAAGGCAGCAGACGATATCTTCGCCAGGTTCAAGAACGGTGAGAAACTCAGCACTGAGGACCTTATGGCCCTTCAGAAGTCCGGGTACCTCTGATCCTGAATCGTTTTGCTCACGGGTTTATCCCGTGAGCAAAACAAACGATTTATTCTGAAATTGTTAAAATTCATACACTTTTTTGTGCAAACCCTTATATACGAATCACAGTAATGTGGATTTAGTGGGAATAAGGTTAGCTTTGTAGAGTGCATCCCATCCCTTCTGACTGGCTAACCTTACTCCTATGAACTTCTGATTCTGTTATTATTCCGGCAAAGCGTATGCGTTGCAAGAATCTTTATAATAAATAAAATAGTCAAGGTGTCAATGGTCTTAGACGGATTGGGAAAATCTCTCAGGGGTGCAATAGGTCGCATCACCGGTGCTACTTCTATCGACGAGACACTCATCAAGGATGTTGTCAAGGATCTTCAGCGCGCATTGCTGCAGGCCGATGTCAACGTTCAGCTTGTTCTCGAGATAACAAAGAAAATCGAGAAGAGGGCGCTGGAAGAAAAACCCGCAGCAAACAAAACACCTAAAGACCATGTCATCAACATAATTTACGAGGAATTGGTCAACCTCGTAGACAACGGCGAAGGTCTGAAGATCGCACCTCAGACGATTATGATGGTCGGTCTTTACGGTCAGGGTAAGACCACCACAACCGGAAAACTCGCCAACATATTCAACAAGAAAGGATTCAACGTCGGTCTTATCGGTGCCGATGTCTACAGGCCCGCAGCTCTCGATCAGTTAAAGCAATTGGGAGAGAAGATCGGAGTCGACGTATACGGCGAACCCGGTGAGACAAACGCAGCCAAAATCGTAAAGAACGGTATGGCCAAGTTCAAGGATAAGAAAGTCGTAATCATCGATACTTCGGGACGTCACGCCCTCGAAGACGATCTTATTCAGGAACTGAAGGATATCTCCGCGGTAGCGAAACCGGATGAAAGATTCCTTGTTTTGGATTCGCAGGTAGGTCAGCAGGCAGGACCGCAGGCCGAAGCTTTCCATAAAGCCGTAGGAGTCACCGGCGTCATCCTTACCAAGATGGACGGTACCGCAAAGGGAGGAGGCGCATTAAGTGCAGTCTCCAAGACCAAAGCAAGAATCGTCTGTATCGGTACCGGTGAACACATACGTGACCTGGAACCCTTCAATGCCAACAAGTTCATCTCACGTCTTCTCGGAATGGGAGATATCACCGCATTGGTCGATATCGCAAAAACCGAAATCGGTGACGATCAGGATGTGATGGATGCCGGCAAGAACATAATGTCGGGTAAATTCACACTCAACGACATGTATCAGCAACTGAAAGCCATGGGTAAAATGGGTCCGCTGCAGAAAGTCATGTCACTCATCCCCGGAATGTCCAAATTAGAGGACAAGATGGATTACGAGGCCACTCAGGCGAAGCTCAAGAAATACAGGTACATCATGGACTCCATGACCAATGAAGAGAAAGACAATCCTGCTATTGTCAAGGCTTCACGTGTTCAGAGGATTGCCGTCGGTTCGGGTACATCCGTTCACGATGTCAGGGAACTGCTCAAACAGTACGCCACATCGAAGAAGGCAATCAAAGGTGTCATGGGCAACCGTAAGATGAGGAAACAGCTGATGAGACAGATGGGAATGTCCGATCTGTCTGAGTTGGAAAACGAACTCAGCGAGGAATGATCTTGATAAGATTCATCATCCTCGGGCACCGCGCATACACCACAGGCGATTTTAAATTAGACGATATCTGCGGCGGAGCGGGAAGATTGGATATTCTCGTGAGATGCGTAAATTCGGCGTTCTTCTTAAGTCACGATTTAAGAAAAGATTCCGAAGTCTATCTCGTACTCGAAGGCGGAGACGACGCACCCAAAACGGTAAGATTCCACGGCCCGAGTCTGAGATACCTCAATCCCGATGAGAGAAGTACGGCATCGCTTATCAGAAACGCTCTTCTCAAAAAAGTTAAAGAGAACGAGGAAGTCAGATCTTCACCCGGAATTTACATTTCAAGAAAATCTTTCGCAGATGTTATGAAAGATCTCTCCGAGACCTGCAGATTCATTTATCTCAGGGAAGACGGAAAGGACGTAAGGGAATACGAATTCCCCGAAGAGCCGTGTTATATCCTCGGAGACGACAAAGATCCCACGGAGGAAGAGGAAGTCATTATGTCTGAGTACCCCTATGACAAGATAAACCTCGGTCCCGTGAGCTCCCATGCAAACCACTGCATGGTCATCGTGTTGAACGAGATGGACCGCAGGACGGTCGCAGGAAAGGAATAAGATGACAGAACCTACGGAAAGGATCCCTCAGCACAGGCACTGTGTTTACTGCGGGAAAGCATACACAGACGGCAACGGAAGATACTGTTCCGACAAGTGCAAGGATACCAAAAAGGAAGAACTGAGTAAGAGCAAGAACAGACTCCTGCTTATGTGGCTCTTCGCAGCTGCCATCATGGTCGTTGCTATCGTCATCGGCAGCAGGTAAATATGAGAGCAGCTGTCGCAGGAACGTTCGACGTTCTGCATGACGGGCACAAAGCTCTGTTTGAAAGAGCATTCTCATTATCCGATAATGTCGTAATAGGAATTACATCCGACAGGATGGCTTCCGTTTCACGTGACAGAATCAATCCCTTCTATCTCAGAAAGAAAGCGGTATCGGATTATCTCAAATCGGTTAACAGAACAGCGGAGCTGTTCATGATTGACGATATGTACGGCCCGAAGGACATGATGGAAAAAGTCGATGTTCTTGTTGTTTCCGAAGAGACTCTTGAAAACGGTAAGAAGGTAGCGGAATGGAGATCTTCTTTCTTGGATACTCCTCTGGAACTGTCTGTTGTAAGTATTGTGAAAAGAACGGACGGAATGAAATTGTCTTCTTCCGACATTATGAACGGCACATGTTCCAGAAACGGAAATGTCGATTCCGTGGATATTGCAGTGGGTTCACTCAATCCCGTTAAAATCGAGGCGGTAAGGAACGTAATGGAGAAGATCTACGGTAACGTAAGGATATTCGCTGTAGACTCGAAAAGCGGTGTTCCGGAACAGCCGTTTGAAGATGAAACGGTAAAAGGTGCAATCAACAGAGCGAAAGGCGCTTTGGGAAACCATACGATGGCCGTAGGTATCGAAGCAGGCGTGTTCGAAAGATACGACGGACTCTACGATGTGCAGCACTGTGCCGTTATCGACAGAGACGGTAAAATCACAATAGGCATGGGTTCGGGATTCAGATATCCCGATAAAATCGCGGAACTCGTCCGTAACGGAAAGACCGTCGGCGAAGCAATGAAGATTGTCTACACTCACAACAATGTGGGAAAAGAACAGGGTGCAATCGGCGTTCTCAGCAAAGGACTTCTCGACAGAAGAGAACTCACGGAACAATCCGTTCTGAATGCGATGCTCCCGAGGATATGGGATGAATGATGTCCGGCGGATGTGACGGCAACTGTTCTTCAGGCAGCTGTTCAGGCGGAAGTTGCTCTTCGGATGATGACAGACTTCCTCCGGGAATGCTCTCAAAATACGATCTGGCACAGGACACAGGATTGGGTGCGCTGATATGGGCGGAAAGAGAAAATGACGGCATTTCCGAATCTTCACTCAGACTTATTTCAAAAATGAGAAAAATATCCGACGACAGGATTTTCGTGATGATTACAGGTCCTGCGGATATCAAACCGCTGTATGATGTTTTATTCTCATACGGAGCAGACACAGTTTACCACATCAGATCCAAACAGCTTGAAGAATACACTTCAGAACTGTATGCGGATGCTCTGAAAGATTCCGCAGAAAGAATCAACCCCATGTGTATTCTCTTTCCCGCATCGGAAAGAGGTAACGAAACGGCAAAACTTCTCAGTGAAAAAATGGGAAAATCTGTAGAAATCAACTGCACAGACATCACAATGGTATCGAACCGTCTTCATACCGAAGGCTCAGGATCGATACCGATGTTCAGGAAACACGGTAAACTGCCGATCATCGCCACAGTAATCACTGACACTTTCGATTCAGTCTCTGAGAACGGCCGTAAAGGCACCGTCATCTACAGGACTTTCACTTCATCAAAGACTTGACTGCTGCGTAAACGGCATCGGCATGACCTTTGACATCTACCTTGTGCCAGCATGCCTCAATCTTACCGTCTTTGCCGATTACGAACGTGGAGCGGATGATTCCTTCGGAATCTCCGGTCTTCTTGCCCCATGCACCGACTTCCGTCATAAGCGTATGATCTTTATCGGTGAGCAGTTTGAACTTCAGACCGTTTCTGTCCATGAATCTTCTGTGTGATTCCGCCGAATCCGCACTTACGCCGATGACAGGTACGTTCCTTATCATCAGTTTTGTGTACACTTCATTGAATCCGAGTGCTTCCTCGGTACATCCCGACGAACTGTCCTTCGGGTAGAAGTACACGATGTACCTGATACCTTCGAGATACTTCGAATCGAAGACTTCGCCGTTCTCGTCGGGAAGTACGAAGTGCGGAAAGACATCCCCTACATCGGACATCAGAACAGTCCGCCTCCCATCTTCTCGATAATGGGCTGAAGGTTCAGTTCGAACATCATCACAGGGTGGTTGATATCGAAATCGATAATCACTTTGGGAGAAACTTCTCCGAAGTAACCTATTGTCTTTCCTCCGACGACAACTTCCGCACCCCTTCCGTCGATGAATAAATCGTAGTCGCATGCCTTGAGTTCATATTCAATTCCGATTTCTCTGAGAACCGCCTCAGAATAGGATTTAATCTCAGTGAAAGAAATCTTCGAACTCATCTCGGCAAGACAGAGGTTGCGCTGTTTCACCGAATTTACAATAACATCGCTGATTTCGAACATCCTTTGGGGAAGATCACGGCGCTTGTTGCGTCTGAAAAGCCTCATGAGACTCGGGAAGAGTGAGTGTCTGAGACATGTGTGATCCTCGGTAATCGGATTCAGTACGGTGACAACTTCCTCCTCGGGAAGTCCTGCGTTTGTGAATTCGTCTTTCTCGTTGCTGAGTGTAAGTGTTACAACCTCAGTGAAACCGAGTCCTACAATCACATCACGCAATTTCTCCGAAAATGCGGTAACATCCGAAAGTCTGCCTGCGGTCTGTGAAACCATGTGGGATGAACCGTATTTCTCGAAACCGTATCCCGTAGCGACATCTTCGTAAAGATCGACAATATGCATGATGTCCATCCTTGTGGAAGGCACCTCAACGTGTACTGTATCCCCCTCTACGAGAGCATCCATGCCCATTTTGTTCAGTGAATGCACGGTTTCCTCATCGGTAAGAGGTATTCCGAGGAATTTGTCACATTCGGATTTGGAGAATTCCCAGCTTGAAGGCGAAAGATCGGGAGAAACGAATTCTTCTCCGCTGTCGTGCATATTGACGGAAACAATCCTTCCGCCGCGTTCCGCCATTGCCGTTGCAATGATATCCAAAGCACCCTTGACCGTCTTCCTGTCGTTGCCTGTAACGTCGATGAAGAGGTTCTTCGTGTCTGTTGTCACTGCGGTAAGCGCACCGTTGATAATCGGCGGGAATGAGAGAACATTTCCGTTTTTATCCGTGATAACCGGATATTTACTGAATCCTTTCAGGAGGTGTGCGTATGCGGTACCTTTCTCGTGTTTCTGAAGGATTTCTTCGAGATCCCATTCCTCATCCTTTGCGAGAGGAACGAATTTGATTTCATGAGGTCCGACCGCTTTGTATGTGAACGGAGGTTCCACTTTATCCAAATCATGAATTCCGATTGCGATCTTGGATCTCTTCCTGCCTATTGTGATGTGGAGTTTCTCCTGCATTTCCATGATGGATTTCAGAAGAGTGTCGTCAATCTCCACTCCGAGGACTGCTGCGCATAAGAAGTAAGGTCTTACGTCTTTCACGCTGTCGTCGACGTAAACATCGATATCACTGTCGTCCACCTCGTACTCGGTCATTCCGGGTTCGATATCGAGGAATGCCCTCATACCTCTCGCGAGTCCTTCCACACAGTATAAATCGGGTCTGTCCGGGAAGAATTCAACGGACATATCGTCCACTTCACCCTCGGTGTCGTGCATATCGGCACCGATCATGGGTATTCTCTCGAGCAGGGTTTTCCTAGGAACTTCCTCGCCTAACATCGAACAGAGGTCGTGATAGTCGAAATTAATTACAGGCATACCTGCGCGTATGTGTGCGCGATATAAAAACTTCAGTGGCCCAGCTGTTTGTGGGCCTCCGCAAGCTGACCTGCCGCCTGTGCACCCAAAGTGGAGAGTTCTCCCGAAAGTACGGTTACCGCAACGATTTCTCCGAACCTTACCGCTTTGCCTTCGCCGAGACAGCCGATCATTCTGAGTGCTGCCTGCTGTGACGGGAGTCTTGTTCCTCCTCCGACCGTACCTACTTCGACTGCGGGCATTCTCACCGCAATGTAGAGATCTCCGTCGACGTTTTCACAGGTTGTCATACAGAGACTTCCTTCGACGACATGAGCGGGATCCTGTCCTGTGGCTATGTAGAGTGCTGCGACCATATTCGCCGCATGAGCGTTAAATCCGAGAGAACCTGCCATCGCACTTCCGATGAGATTCTTTCTGGTGTTGAGTTCGACGATTGCATCTGTCGTTGAATGTAATTTCTTTTCAACGATATCCTTGGGTACAGTACATTCGGCCAACACATACTTTCCGCGTCCGAGAATTGCGTTGAGCGCTGCGGGTTTCTTATCGGTACACATGTTTCCGGAAACCGATACGGTGACTGCTCCCGTGTTCCGGGAAATAAGCTTACAGACGGCTTCGGAAGCGATGGTTGCCATATTCATTCCCATCGCATCGCCCGTGCGGAATGATAATCTGAGGTGAAGATTTCTTCCGTTGGGGAAGGGTTCGATACTCAGTAACTGCCCGTGTTTCGTTGTCGATGATACAGCTTCGTCAATTTCTTCGGTGTGCTCCGATATCCATTTGATGACTTCCATTGCGTGGTCGATACCGTCTACACGGAGAATCGGCGCCCTTGTCATGGCATCTCCGAAAACTTTCACACGGGAACCGCCGGATGCGGTTATGACGGACATTCCTCTGGAAACAGATGCGACCAATGCACCTTCTGTTGTCGCCAAAGGTACTAAGAACGGACCGTTTGCAACATCTCCTTTAATCATAACAGGACCTGCGAATGCAAGGGGAATCTGCGTAACACCGATCATGTTTTCGATGTTCTTGGATGCCAACTGAGGATCGAAAGTGTAATCCGTGATTTCTCTGAGATCTTCGCCTGTGAGTTCTTCCACGGCTTTGAGCCTCTCTTCGACGTCACTGCGTGCGTATCCTCTGTTCTTCAATCCGTCCTGTCCGGCCATGTCGGTGCCATCGCATCCTGTGTATTAAATCCTCGTATGAGGAAATAATACAGGAAACAGTGAATCCAAGGAATAACCCCGTCAGTATTCTGGTGATTCCGATGTCGGCACTCATGATGTGTTGGATTCCCCAATCCGCCATCAATAAGACGAATGCACAGAGTGCCAGAATGCAGGATTTTCTTAACGTAAGCTTACTGAAGATTTCGGTGTAAGAGAACAGAAATCCGATGATTAAACCTGCAAGAATCGATACATCCCTCATACAGAATCCCATCTGAGAACCGTTCAGGATGAAGGATCTCGACTGAATCTGAGGGCAGAATATGTCACCGACAATGTAAACAAACGCGGTGAGAGGGTCGGATGACGACCATAAATCCATGTGATCTATCGCACCGACCGAACCGTCCAAAGAGGTGAATGAACCGTACTGATTGATGAAAGGTGTAGCTATCAGTAAAATCATAGCGGCCGAAGTAACAATCAGAAGGATGTCTCTGTATCTCACGTCCGTGTGAATGAAGTGATGAATCTTAACAGTTATCCGCAATCCGTTCCCGCCCGTAAGGCGGGAACGGATTAAAGAATAATTTCAGAAAATAGTTTCAGATTGACAGTCTGGAACATAACGCAAAGACAGCCATCGAAACAGGCATCATTGCGCAGAATCTCATTTCCATGTCCAACATACTTCCCTTGCAGGTAAGGTTGGAAGACAGCACTGCAATCAACGCTGTAAGTTCAATGAGATATACTGTCAGAATTATTGACATATCTTCAAAGAACACAGTTCCCGTAATCTCCGAAATCGGACCGAGCATTACCATACTCATCGCAAGAATCAGGGGAGCGAATATCGCTGCTGTTCCTGTCATCATATCAAGCATACTCTTGAGTTTGTTACCGATGTCTTTCCTCACGGATTCCTGATCGCGGAGCTGATGTGCAATCGACAATGCCAACCTTCCTGCGTCCCTGATATCTTTCGCCGATGCATCGTAGATGTCACAGTAGAATCCGGAAAGAACCTCTGAAATCGGAGAAAGAACCGAAGATACCGCACCTCTTACGTCTCCCCTGCAGATTGCGAGTTCTCTTTCGATCATATCCGAAATACGGGACATATCCTTTCTCGAAGAGAATGTCTTTGTCAGCGCAATATCATAATTCTCTCCCATTGAGAGTCTGTTTCCCAACTCGAAGATTGCGTCACTGAGCATGTCGCATTCCTTATGCCTTTTTGTTTCCGATATTATCCTCGGAGCCATTGTCATAAGGCAGATGATTCCTCCGATCAATGCGGATGCGGCAATCCTGTCCGATACGGAAAAACCGGTTCTCTCAAGCAGGAAAAACATCGGTACGGAAACAGCAAGGGGTGCAATGTAAATCAGATCCTTCATTCCGCCCTCGGATTTGAGGAAAGGGTTCTTGCTTTTGAGGTAAAGAATCACAGATGCGACAACAAGCGGAATGAACACAAGAATCACAAGAGACAGCAGATCCGAATCTATCGAAGAAACGGCAAACTGTCCTCCGAGACCGAGCATCGGAAGAATGGAAACCAAAATCATCGGAAGCATGATTCCGAGTCCGAAGATCATCATACACGGACTGCTGAGACCGGAACTGTAGGCATCTCCGATCTCTTTCAGTCCTTTCAGTACGGATTCTTCGGCATCTTTCATCATTTCCTCTCTGACTTTCACATCCGAGGATTCAAACGCGGTAATCATCAGATCCATGGATCTTCTGAACGGTGTGGCCTCTTTCGGAAGTTTTGAAAGGATTTTCTTCACATTTTCCGCAATATCGGGTCCGAGTCTGCAGTCCGCATCTCTTACCGCTTCACTGAAAATCTTCTTCATTCCGGGCGGTCCGTTTTCGGAAACATCTCTTACCGCTGTTTCGAAAGAACCTCCGGAAGTGAGAACGACGGACATCATACCGATGACTGTAGGTGCCTCGTTCATCAGTACCGACGGGTTGCATTTCTCAGTCATTGGATATCACTCTTCCCGAGTCTCTTTCTGAAAGATTCGACAATGCTGTCCGTATCGGTCATCCCCGATGATATACATTTGGAAACGTGGTCGTTCGCCAGAATGATCCATTCGGGTCCGTCGTATCCTCCTTCGGTTTCCGCAAGACGGGAAAGGAATCCTCTGATCTTTCCTCTTGTCATGATTTCCTGTTTGATTTCGTCTTCAGTCATCATCGTTGATGCCATGATTCTCCTCATTGCGGGTGAGGAAAACAGTGATGTTTCCGCATCGATGAAATCTCCGGGAATATCCGCAGTAGCCGCGAATTCGGAAACCTTTCTGATCTGTCTGTTTGTTCCTCTTTCTCTCTGTGTTCCCATTGTGATAAGGAAATCCGTTGCCATGAAAGATTCCGGCGAAATACCGATATCATGAACGACACGGTCGTAAACCGTCTTGGCGGAATCTCCGTGAATCGTACCCATAATCGAACTTCCCGCACGTCCGGTTCTCATACTCTGGTACAGTGTTCTTGCTTCCTCTCCTCTTACCTCTCCGAGAACGATAGCGGACTCTCCCAACCTGAGAGATACCCTGAGAGCCTCATCCGCTCTCTTGCCTACGTCACCGTCCATTCTTTCGTCGATAAGCATGGACTGAACCTTGTATCCGAGTGAACGCATCCTCTCTCCGGGAAGTTCCAAAGTGTCTTCGATTGTAAGGATTCTCTGTGATACGGGGAACTCGAACATCATAGCCGAAAGCATCGAACTCTTACCTGCACCTCTCGCTCCGCAGACGAGGAATGTGCATCTGTTGTCTACGAGGAATGACAGTAAACCTGCGGTATATTCGTCGATTGTTCCGTTTCCGAGAAGTCTCGTAAGTGTCCACGGTGTTGTCGAGTGTTTTCTTATTGCTACGGAATTACCGTTGGGACTCATGGGATAACCGACAACTGTAGCTCTCGCAAGACCGTCCGACATGTTCGTTTCCAAAACAGGTGAAGACTCACAGAACGGAAGTCCGCTCTCTTTCATCAGAATGTTGAGAAGATTTCTGATTTCTTTTTCACCTGCGATGAGATTTGTTCTGCACCTCACGTGTGAGTTGTAACCGCTGACGTTGTTGAGTGTTACGTGAATGCGGTTTGATTCGCAGGGCGCGTCGATGTAGATATCTTCCAACCTCGGATCTTCGAGAAGGAGTTCGAATATTCCTGTGCCTGCGGTGTATCTGACAACAACATCGCATAATTCTTTTAACGAACGTTCGAAAGGAATCTTTTCGGAAACGACATCGTCAATGATCTTTTTGTTTTCCCTGAAGAATGCTTCGGCGGATTCCCTTACCGACAATGAATTGAACTTTCCGCCTTCTTTTCTGTAAGAATCTCTGATTTTTCCGATTGCATTCTCAACCAATTCCGTGAGTTCTTTGGGATAGGTGTACTCATTGGGAATTATGTTGTATTCCATCTCACCGTCGCTTGCGTCTCCGATGACGACAGTTGAGTGTGATGTTTCGTATTTCTCCAGAACACTGATATCCTTACGGCTGCCGACTACCCATGTGTCGGCACAGGAAGGTTTGGACATTCTGTATCTCCTGCCGATATCGGAAAGTGCATCTCTGAGTGTACGTCCTGCGAAGGGAAGTTTTCCGCTTACGGGAGTGTCCGAATCACGTACGGGAACTCCGTTCGATCCGGAAACTATTCCTCCTTCGGGAGAGATTGATGCCATGATGATACGGGGCATGTTTTCAGGCCCCCACGATTCTGTTTGCGGCGACTCTCATATCGTCGGTCATGTCCTCGAGACTGTTACGGAGAACTGTCATCGAATCGACAACGGATTTCCTGCATGTTTCGCATGATTCGCAACCCGAAGGTATGCTGCTGTATCTGTCGATGAGTTCGTTGATATTACTCACAGAAATATCGGACCAAACCGCCTCAGTAACAGCTGTTTTGGAAAAGGGACATCTGTCGCATCCCTTACGTACTTCGATCAGGCTGTTGCATGCTCCGGATACGGAATTCACGAGTCTGCGGATCAGACGTGCCGCGTCTCCTCTGTATTGGATTTCAGAGGATGAGATGAATGTGATAACGTCTCCGTCGATGTCTGCGATTTTGCATGAACAGCACCTGAGGCATCTTCCTTCGGAGATGTCGAATGATGCGTCGCATCCCCTGCAGTCGATAGATGAAATGCTGTCTGTATTTTCCTTCTTTTTCTTTCTGAAGATATCCTTCAAAGATGACATGCGTGATATTCTTACTGTAAGGGTATATCAAGAGGACACTACGGTTAGCAGTTAGTGTCTGTAATTAATGTAGAGAAAGGACGGCGGAAACCGTCCGAGTGTGTATCGCAAAGGGCGGCGCACCACGCTCCTCCGCCTGTAGGGTCGAACATCAAGGGCACATACGTCCCAGGACCAATGCGATACTGAATCAATTACTGATGTAGAAGTATTTATTTTCTCTTATCATCCTTTTTCATATAATCTGATGGGCGGATTACCTTTGCACGAATCCCTCTTGGGGGTCTTTTTTCATCAAAAAAATCATTGTCACTAGTAATGAAGACATCTGCATTCAACATGTCTACAGAGTAAAGAATCTCCAAATCTGATTCGTCGCGCATTGAATAACGTTCACGAAGTTCTTCCAATGGCAAAATTGCAATATCTACAACATTCGGACACAACTCTCTCACTTTCTCTATTATTTCATCCTTCGAGAGCGTACATTTCTTTTTGTCACCCTGTCTTGCACATTGCATAAGAATAATGTTTGAAATTACCAAATCATCCTCTTTCTTAGCTTTCTCAAACATAGGCACTAATGACTTTGAACGATATGCGACCACTGCCATTATTACCCCTGAATCCACAACTATCCGATTAGGAGTCATTGGTATTTCCCCTGACGGCATAGTTATTGCACCCATCGCCACAATCTGTGTCAATTGAGTCTGTTTTTTCCTTCTTTTTCATTCCTAAAATGTCTTTGGAAAACAACATGAATGAGATTCTTTCTACTGAATTATATCAATGAAATACTACGATTAGCATTAAGCATGGTGCAATTACAACGTAATTCACAAAATAGCAATTATTCAATTAAAACGAATGTTATGTGA
>CAVFUJ010000018.1:0-15165 GCA_963625795.1 Anaerovoracaceae bacterium | reverse complement strand
GCTCTATGATGCGCGACTCATATAACGGCGACCCGGACAACCTTCCGATAAACGAGATCGACGGAAATGACTGTTTCGTTTCCGAAGACATAACAAGATTCACCGCACTTCTCAGAGGTGCAAACCACACCAACAGGTGGGCGGAACTCCCTTCGGATGACGTACTTGTCATGATAGGTGCCGCATCCAAAGAAGGAAACAAATTACATCCGACGAGAGCCGGTTTACTTATGTTCGGCAGAATCCAATGTATTCTCAGAGTATTTCCCGATTTCCGTCTTGATTACAGAGAAGAAACCGGAGACAGCAGATGGTCGTACAGACTGAATTCCGATGATTTCGGTTCCGAACTCAACGTATTCAGATTCCTGACAGAGGTAACGGAGAGACTGTCCGGAAAAATCGGTGTACCGTTCAAACTCGACGGAGTATTCCGCAGTAACGAATCGGAAGTTCTGATATCCGTGAGAGAGGCACTTGTGAACACACTGATGCATGCAGATTACCGCGGAATCGGGGGTATTTCCGTGGTTTATGACGGAAAGAAAATCACATTCACCAATCCCGGAGGAATGCGCATACCTATCGAGAAGGCCAAGGCAGGCGGTGTAAGCGATCCGAGAAATCCTGCCATGATGAGAATGTGCCGGAACATCGGTCTGGCGGAAAAAGAAGGCTCAGGAATAAGTTCGATATTCAGGTCTGTCGGGAACAGCAATCTTCTCGACGCCGATATCAAAGAAGAATCCGACCCGTTACGTACGGTGACAGTACTCACATTCATGCCTCCCGGAAATGTTGTGAGTTCAGTCGGCGTAAAGATACTGAGATATGTGTCAAAGCACCCTAACACATCTATAAAGGACATGTCTGCGGAAATCGGCATAAGTACCAGAACAATCAGCAGAGTCGTCGGAGAACTCGTTGAATCCGGTCAGTTAATCCGTCAGGGAAACAACCGCAAAAACATATGGATTGTCAGTTTGTGAAATAAATGAAATAATTTATCTTTAAGTTTCATAATCACACAGAACATGAGCAACACACACGCAGACGCACGTCTGCTGTCGTTAATTCACAAAGGACTGAACAGAGAGAAGACAACTGCAGACGATATGCTCTATGCGTTATCCTTCGATGAGAATTCAGCCGAATCCAAATTAATGATATCTTCTTGGGACAGGTTCATGCGCTCCTGCTGCAACGATACGGGAGAAATAGGTATACAGATAGGCGTGATAACCGGCCCGTGTCCCGGAGAGTGCGGATTCTGCAATTTCAACAGAAAAACAACAACCGCATCCTACCGTAAGATCGACCACGACGTTCTGAAATCCTACGTAAAAGATGCGGTAAAATTCGGCGATGTGAACAACATCGCGGTGATGACCGTACACAATGCGGATATCGACGATATTCTCGGATATGTACGCACGGTAAGAGACTCAGTACCCGGTAATGTAAGAATCACAATCAATACCGGAGATTTATCTTTTGATGAATGTAAAGAACTCAGGAAAGCGGGTGTCACAGGAGCGTATCACGCATTGCGTATGGGCGAAGGCAAGGACAATTTACTCAATCCCGAAACACGGAAAGCAACCTGGCGTAACTTCATGGATGCAGGTATTTCCGTTTCATGCGGTACCGAACCTATCGGCCCGGAACATACGAATGAGGAGATTGTTTCAAACTACACGGAAGGAATCAAAGCGGGATGTCTTAACGGAGGAACATCTCTGCGTGTCCCCGTTCCGGGGACACCCATGGGCAGCATGCCGATTTTATCCATGGCCCGTATGAAACAGATTTCCTCTGCACTGTCTCTGTTATCGACGTGGTATCATTCCGATTCTCCCTTAAACAGATGGAATTTCGGTTTCTCCAGCGGAGGAAACAAGGCATACGCGGAATACGCCGGAAATCCCAGGGATACAATCGAAGACTCCGAAAAAGGTGTGGGACACACGGTTGCATGGTGCAGACGTCTGCTTTACGCAAATTCATTTAAGCACATACTCAAAGCGGACGGAAGTACCGTCGGTTTGGATATCGACTATCTGGAAAAGACAGAGTCGGTCTGATAGATTTAACGATTGTTAAATCTATCTCTTCACACTCGGGAACTGCGAAGCATCCGTATGCGGAAGGAACTGCGCCGACATGTACTCGTCGAAGAACACCGGTTCCGAAGAAAGATCTACGTAGGTCATCTTCGGGAACACAATATCTATGCGTTCTCTGAATTCCTTTGACAGCAGCGCCCGTTTCGCACCGGATAAAGACGAATTACCCAGATAGCGGTATTTCTTTCTGTCCACATCAGGGAAGAGTCCAATCGACACCGCGGAATCCATGTCGATGAAATTTCCGAATCCTCCCGCAATGAAGATACAGTCCAAATCTTCAAAGGAAAGGCCGAGACTGCGGACCATCGTCCTCGCTGCGGAATACACAGCGGCTTTGGTCATGATTACGTCCTGTATCTCTTTCTGTGTGATTACAACGTTATCCGCAATTGTGAACACACCGTCTTCCGCCCCGGATTCCTCGGTAAGATTTCCTCTCTTGTCGATGTATCCCGAAAGGAATAACTGGGACACAGCATCAATCACACCGGAACCGCAGATTCCCTTCGGTTTAACGTTTCCTATTACAGTGTAACTTACCTTTCCGTTTTCTATTCTGACACTGTCTATCGCACCCTCGGACGCAATCATTCCCGAGGTCATCTGAGAACCTTCGAAGGCGGGACCCGCCGATGATGAACAGCAAAGTAACATCTCATCGTTTCCGAGTGCCACCTCACCGTTTGTACCCACATCAATTAACAGTGACATCCCTTTGCTTCTGTCCATTTCGGAATCCGCGATATCGCTTGTGATGTCTCCGCCTACGTACGACGAAACGGACGGCATGCATATCACAACGGCATCGGGAGAGATGTCAAGTAAGCTCTCTTTTCCCGTTATTTTCGCATCCTTTACAACGGGTTCGAACGGAGGCAGTCTTATCGGCGACGGATCGATTCCTAAGAACAGATGCAACATCGCGGTATTTCCCGCGATGTAAGCGGATCTGATTTCATTCCTTTTGCCGAAATCGGACAGAAGACTGTTGATTGTATCAATCACCAAAGTTCTCAGCTCTCCGGGGCCGTTTTCCTCGGAATACTGAATTCTCGCAAGAACGTCTTCTCCTCTCGAACGCTGTCCGTTCATTGCGCTGGCACTGTAGACTTCGTTACCGTTTGACAAGTCCAAAACCGATATCGCAACCGTCGTAGTTCCTATATCGACGGCAAGACCGTATCCGTCGGAAAGAGGAGATAAATCACTTACTGACTTTTTCCTGTCCGTCGCGGCTATCACATTGTTTACGTCTTTCTCCGGAACTGTAACGGTCATTCCGTCGCATACTTCCGTCTGACAGGACAGCACTCTTTCCCCGTCTGCGATTACCATGCATTTCCCGCATCTTCCTCCGCCTCCGCAGGGGAGGTCGATATGAACGCCTGCGATGCGGGCTGCATCGGAGATCAGCGTACCTTCGGGTACTTCTGCGTAAACGTCATCGGGAAGGAATCTGACACGGCACATGTTATCTCCGTGATGTACGTCCGTTATGATAAAAAGAACGCATCCTCCGCGGAGCGGAGGGTGCGTTCACGGTAAATGCCGATATGAAAGTATTCGGTATTCGGAGAAGCTCTTACAGTGCGGCAATACACAGTAAGCCGAAGAATATCCTCTTTTTTTGTTATTCTTATTATTATAATAATATAGGAGAAACAGAATCAGAACGATTCCGTATCCGAAATCACATCATATAACGAAACAATATCCCCGTCACTCATCCCTATCGTAGGGAAATAAACGGGAACATCATATTCGGAAACATTAACGGAATCCAAATCCTTCAGGGAAGTACCTCTCACAACTCCGAGTACATCTCTCACTTCATCCGCTTTATTCACAATCCTCAGATTCGGATCGTATTTTCTTAAAAGATCTGTATTGTAATCTCCGATAACGGCGACACGGCATCCGCGTTTCATCATCATCCATGCGGAAACGGTTCCTCTCATATCGTACGATTCAGCAACCACGCGCCCCTGACTTCCCAACGGAAGTCCTCCGTGGCATTGGATGTACCTGTCGAAGATGTATGCCTTGTTGTTTCTTACTTCTATGAAGAATGTCTTATCCGGTGTGTTGAGATCTACCTTAACATTCTTCTCTTCGTTACGTATGAATATAGCCGAACCTGCTTCTCTCCCCACATCCATACTCGTATAGGGCTGAGAACCTTCTCTTCTCGCTTTTACGGCAAACGATTCCCCTTCGTTAATACGTCCGACGGAATATTCCGCCGCCGTACTGCAGATGTCATCCATATCGGAGGAACATTCCTCCGCTACCGATAACGAACCTATTCCGAAGACTTTCTTCACGGACCTGATGCACCCTTCTGTATTGTTTGTTTCAATGTAATAACGTGCATCCGCGAAACTGATGAGTGCCTCGATACCGTCGGCTGCGAGCATAGTGAGCATATTCTCTTTCAGTATGCTCTCGAACCTTCTCCTTACGGGAGTGCTCTTGAGTCCGATCTCACAGTATCTTACGAGGACTACGGTCACAAACCACCCTAACACGCATGACAGTATAACATTGACGGCGCGTTTTCCGTCCGCGCGGAAAACCTCCGAAAAGGTCACACTATAACGACGGTAGGATAGCGAGTATACATTTTGTCCCATATCGGACGGTCGTTTTTCATATGAAACATGATGTTTTTTCTCATATTTTTCAAAAAAACAGGCAAAAAACATCACGTTTTTTGATGTTTTTAGGCCTATTTGTAGGTTTTCGTAGAAATCGTTACGAACAGCGTAAAAAACCTGCGAAAACCTACGAATCGAAAAATACCGATAATAGATTTATATATTCGAATTAACATTTGTAAATTAACGAACTGAGAAGCGAAGAGTCAACCGAGCTAACACGGTTGACTTCATTCGGACACGGCGTACCATGTGACGGAGCCGGGTTCGGACTCACGCAGAAAACAGTGAGGCGGTCTGAGTTTGAAGGTCACAGCACGTCATCGGAGGATGAGGCGTTTCGACGGCGGAAAGGGATTCCGGAAGAGTCCCTGTGCCGAAGCGTCAGAACCTCCCCCCCCCGATCGTGAAAAAGCGAAAAGAGGTGTATAATGAATACATACGCAGTAAGGGTACTCGAGGAGAAGTTCATGCTCTCGATTCTCCGCTTCCTTCACAGGAACGGAACATCGAGTAAGATGGCTATCTACAAATCGGTATCCGGCAACCAGAGGATGAGGCTCAAACTGAACGCTCTTCAGGACAGCGGCCTCATCACAATATCCAACAGCCTGCCTACGCAGGTTTCGCTTACAGGGCTCGGGGAGAAAGTCTCGGAGCACATCGGTGCGATCGAGGGCGCATTGTCCGCGAACACCGCGGAAAGCGAGACTGCAGTCAGGTTTGTATCAGACGTCACTGCAGGTGACGGAGGAGTGTTTCAGGGCCACTCTTCTGTTATCCTCTCGGATCAGGTAGGACCTCCGAGACTGTTGGAGCGTGGTGCGGGCGCGTAAGTTAAGGTACGAAGGAAAATACGGCGGCAAGTCCGTGTCCGCCGTGTAATCCATTGTACCCGATTCCCGTGTATATGAATAACAAAGGGGTACACAAACAGAAAGGTAATCGTTCATGAACGGATACAACCTGCGTGTAATAGAAGAAAGATCCATGATGTCGATCATGCTCTTCCTCCTGAAGAACGGCACATCCAGGAAAATGGATGTGTACGAGAACGTGTCCAAGAGTCCGAGAATGGCAGAGAAACTCGATATCCTCCAGGACAACGGTCTTATCGTAATGAGGAAAGGCCCGCCGACCATGGTTGAGCTGACACCCACAGGACTGACAATATCTCAGCACCTGTCCGAAATAGAGGATCTCCTCCGTACGGAAAAAGTACAGGAACCGTGATCCGCCCCTTAACAAACAGATTATATCAGGGTCTTCGATCCGACGGCCGTACCGCCTCCGTAGTACGGCCGTTGTTTCGGAGTGTTTTTTGTAAAATATTTTCATAACAATAATATCACACAAACCGATATCGGTTTCTATGGAACTCATCCTTCTCCTGTCGCTGATTCTTGTGGGTCTGGTCGCAGGTTTACTGGGCGCATTATTCGGCATAGGCGGAGGCATAATCATCGTACCGATGCTGACAATCTGTTACGGTCTGTCCGCGGCGGATGCCGCGGCGGTAAGTCTTGTCGGTATCGTCGCAACATCCGTAGGCGGTACCGTATACTACATGGACAAAGGAGTCACAAACATCCGTTTGGGACTGTTATTGGAAATAAGTACGGTGATAGGTTCGGTGATAGGTGTGTTCCTCGCTCTCGCTACGGAGAGTTGGGTCATAATGGTTGTATTCTCTGCGGTGATGATTTTAACTGCAGTAAAAATGCTCATCAACCCTTCCGCGGATGTTCCCGATAAGGAAGACGGAGAGTTCGCATACAACGACCTGAAAGAGAACAAAACCATTCATTACGATATCGAGCACAAAAAAATCGGATTCTCCACGTGTGTTGTCGCAGGTGTTATTTCATCAATGACAGGTGTCGGCGGAGGACTGATCAAAGTTCCCGTAATGAACATGATAATGAAAGTTCCCATGAAAGCCGCAGTCGCCACAAGCAACTACATGATAGGCATCACCGCATTCTCAGGTTCTATTCTTTACTTCCTGAGCGGTCATGTGGAATTACAGACTGCGGGATTCGTCGCAATCGGAACGTTCCTCGGTGCGATGATCGGAAGCCGTCTTTCGAGAAAGTTTGACACATCTTCCATGAAGAAATATTTCTCGATACTTGTTCTCGCAATTGCGGCGGTAATGCTTCTCGAGGCAGGTGGTGTCCTGTGATGACTATGGAACAGCTCACTGCCAAAGTGATGAAGACCTCCGTTATAGTCAGTATAATTCTGATTGTAATGGGGCTGACATTGGATCTCACCGGTGTAACGGAAACAGTACTCTACATCGGAATCGCATTGCTGATTGTCTGCCCTCTCTTCGGTGTAATCGTAGCAACAGGCTGTCTTATCAAAAAGAAGGAAAAACAGTGGATTGCGATAGCTTTCGTCCTGATTCTGATATCCGTCATAAACATGACGATTTCCGTAATGATGATGAAATGATTCGTAACATTTCATAAAATCGGATTGTTTATCGTAGGCAAATCACCAAAATCTGATAATAGATTAATATATACGATGCATATCCTTAAACAGAATCAGGGGAGCATCGGTAATATGACAGACAACCTAGACAGCCGCATATTGGAGATACTGAAGAAGGACTCCAGGTGTCCGTTCGTCGATATAGCTGCGAAACTAAACGTATCAGAGGGAACAATCAGAAGCAGAGTGCGCAGACTTACCGAGAGCGGAGTAATCAGAGGATTCACTATCAAGACAAGTTCGAAGAACGTCAAAGCTTTGGTCGAAATCCGTATCGACGTCAACACAGACACGGAAGATATCGCAAGAGAACTCGCGGAATACTCCGGAGTATCCGAGGTGTACGAAGTTACGGGTGATCAGGATATTATTGCAATCGTTGACGTGGAATCTTCGCATCAGTTAAATGAGATCATCGAGAAGGTAAGGCACTACGACAGTATCATCAGTACGCGTACACGTCTTATCCTGAAGGAACACGTGGGGGCGGTCTGATGTTCGGCGGAATGGCAACGGCATTGATCACACCTTTCAGGGATGACGGCTCCGTCGACGAAGACGGATTGAGAAGATTGGTGGATTTCCAGGAAGAGAACGGTGCAAACGTACTCATTCCGTGCGGTTCTACGGGTGAGTCTGCAACATTAAGCCACGAGGAACATATCCGTGTCGTCGAGATTGTAAGAGATCAGGCGAAGCATGCGAAGATTATCGCAGGTGCCGGAAGTAACTCGACAGCCGAGGCTGTTTACCTCAGTAAGGCATCCGCAGATCTCGGATGCGACGGAATTCTTTCGATTTCTCCGTATTATATCAAGCCTACACAGGAAGGCATATATCAGCACTACAAGACAATCAGCGAAGCAATCGACATTCCGCTGATTATCTACAACGTGCCGGGAAGGACCGGAAGCAACGTTTCCGCAGAGACTACGTTAAGACTTGCGGAATTACCGAACATCGCGGCAATAAAGGAAGCAAGCGGCAACGTCAATCAGATTCAGGAGGTTCTCTGCAGAAGGCCCAAAGGATTCGAAGTTCTCTCGGGAGACGACGGACTCACATTCGCACTCATGGGAATGGGCTGCGACGGTGTGATTTCCGTAGCTGCAAACTGCTGTCCCCGCTCTATGAGCCAGATGATCAATCTCTGTAAGCAGGAGAGGTACCTTGAAGCAAGGGAAATCCACTTCAAGCTCATGCCTCTGTTCAGTGATCTTTTCATCGAATCCAACCCGATACCGATTAAGTACGTCATGAAGAGACTCGGATACGGAAACGGTAAGCTCAGGCTTCCGTTGACGGAACTTTCTGCCAAGAACCGTCCGATACTCGATATGGACATCGCCAAACTGGGATTGATATGATCAATCTGGTCGTCGGAGGAGCGACAGGAAGGTTGGGCCGCTTAGTCTGCGGTCTCGCGGCGGAGTCCGAAGATGTCGATTTGGTCGGAGCGACGGTTTCCGCCTCCGGCGGAAACGTCGGAAAGGAAATGTTCGGAATCAAAGCATCCGCACCTGAGGATTTGATGAAATTACTCGACAATGCAGATGTTTACGTAGATTTGACAACCCCTTCCGCGGCATCTGAGATTATAGCGGACGTACCTTCAACAGGTACAAACGTAATCTTAGGCACCACGGGTATCGGAAAGGATGTAATTCAGAACTTATCCGACAAAGTTGCGGAATACGGAGTTTCCGGAATAGTTTCCGCGAATTTCTCCAGAGGAGTCAACGTTTTCTGGAAAATGTGCGGTATAATGGCATCCGCTTTGGAAGGATACGATATCGAAGTAATAGAGACGCATCACCGTCACAAGAAGGACGCACCCTCGGGTACTGCAATGGAAGCCGTACGCAGGATGCAGTCCGTAACGGGTATCAACGATCTCGAATACGGCAGACACGGCGTGACCGGTGAGAGAGGAAATGAAATATGTATTCACTCGGTCAGGGCCGGTGATGTCTACGGTGACCATACCGTCATGTTCGGCGGCGGAATGGAAACACTTGAACTGAAACACAGGGCAGTCTCGCGCGAAGTATTCGCGGTAGGCTGTATGGATACTGTGAGATGGATCGCCGGCAGGAAAGATGGTAAGATGCATTCGATGGATGAGGTGTTCGGCTTATGATTACAGTTCTCAAGTTCGGAGGAACCAGCGTAGGTTCCGCAGAGGCGATAATGAGATCTGCGGGCATCATCACACGTGAGAAAGGTAAGAAAGTAGTCGTTGTTTCCGCAATGTCGGGAATAACGAATTTCCTGGTACATGCAGTGGAAGACCCGACAACGGATATGGAATCCGTTTTCACCCAATTCAGGGAGAAACACATCGACACCGCGAAAGAGATCCTTTCCGATGAACTGATGAAAGAATTCATGAAAGAATTCGAGGTACGTTTCGGTGCGTTCAAATCGTTACTTACGGACCCGAAGATGAGGGATGACAGGTACTTCACAGACGATGTCACATCTCAGGGAGAAAGATTCTCTTCGTTGTTACTGTCATTTGCAATCCGCACACTCGGTTACAAATCCGTTGCACTGACATCCGAGACAGCGGGTGTATTTGCAGTCGGCAAACCGTTAACGGGTTCATGCGATCTTAAAAAGACCGCAGCAAGGATGAACATGAAGGTCAGACCTCTCCTGGACGACGGTATTATTCCCGTTATCACGGGATTCTACGGCGTAAGCGAAGAAGGAAGGCCTCTCACATTCGGAAGAGGCGGTTCCGATTATGCCGCAGCCGCAATCGGTAACGCATTGGACGCAGACTCCATCGAAACATGGACGGATGTCGACGGATTCATGTCCGCAGACCCGAGACTTGTGCCTTCCGCTGTCGTAATAAGAGAGATGAATTTCAACGAAGCAGCAGAGCTGGCTCATTTCGGTGCGAAAGTTCTCCACCCGAGAACAATCGAACCTGCAAGGATGAAACACATCCCGGTTTGGGTTAAAAATTCATACAAACCCGATGAACCCGGAACGCAGATTCATCAGATCAAGACGCCCGGAGACACGGCACTGAAGAGTGTCGCGATGAAGATGGATCTTTCGAGACTGACAATCATTTCCGGAGAAATCTCCTACAAACAGGCAACCGTCGCAAGAATCATGGAGAAATTCGCGGAAGCGGAGATAGTCATCTACGCAATTTCCACTTCGTTATCATCGATTGCATTCCTGATTCACAGTCTCGACGTAAACAAGGCGCTGAAATACCTCAACGAATTGGACAACGACGATATCGAAAGAATAGACGTCAGAAGCAATTTCTCATTAATCTGCGCAGTCGGAGACGGTCTGCTGCACAGAGTGGGATTCTGCGGAGATGTGTTCAAAGCAGTCAAAGACGTCGGTGCAAGTGTCGAGATGATTTCCGAAGGAGCATCCGAAGTATGTCTCAACTTTGTAGTATCCACAGACATGGCTGCGAATGTCGTGAAAACACTGCACAGGAACTTCATAGACGGTGACGGAGCATGATGAGAGACTTCGAGGGCAAAGACGGAGTGATGATCTTCGGCGGTATGCCCGCAACGGAGATTGCCGGAAAGTTCGGAACTCCTGTCTACGTTACAGATGAAAATATCCTCAGGGAAAACTACCGCAGGATCTACGGTGCATTCTCCCGTTTCATGGAGACGGAGATTCACTACGCCTGCAAGGCTAATACAAATCTCGCAATCCTCAGGATTCTCGAGCAGGAAGGCAGTCACATCGACGCCGTTTCCATAGGGGAAGTTCTCACCTGCATCAAAGCGGGATTCTCTCCCGACAGGATAATGTACACAGGTGTGAACGTATCCGACAAAGAACTGAAGGAAGTAGTGGACACCGGATGTAAGATCAACGTCGATTCCGAGAGCGAATTGGAAAGATTGGCAAAGATTCTCGGCGATAAATGCAGAGGATTTCCGCTGTCGTTCCGTATCACTCCCGGCGTAGCGTCGGGACACGGCGCAAAGGTCATGACCGGCGGTAAAGGTGCCAAGTTCGGTATCCCTTACGACAGGGTCATGGACACATATGCCAGAGCGAAGGAATTGGGATTCGATATCAAAGGAATTCACGCCCATACGGGTTCAGGAGGAAACACAGTCGATCCGTTCCTTGACGTCACCGAAGTTCTCGCGGAATTCGCCAACAGGCTGAGAGATGAGCTGGATATTCATTTGGAATTTATCGACATCGGCGGCGGATACGGCGTACCGTACAAACCTCAGGAAGAGGAATGCGATGTAGATGAGTTGGGTGCGGAAATCACTGACATGATTATCGAAGAGACAGATGTCAAAAAAATCTGCCTCGAACCCGGAAGATACATCATCTGCGATTCCACGATTCTTCTCGCAACCGTAAACGATGTGAAAGATGCCGGCACCAAGAAATATGTCGGTACGGACGCAGGTTTCAACACACTGATCCGTCCCGCGTTTTACGACTCATATCACCATGTGGCACTTGCCAACAAATTCAACAAAGCATGTGTCGCGAAGTATGATGTTGTAGGTCCGATCTGCGAATCCGGAGACTATATCGCACACGACAGAATCCTTCCCGATCCGAAGGAAGGAGACATTCTCTGCGTCTACAACGCAGGTGCGTACGGATTCTCAATGTCTTCAAGATACAACTCAAGGCCGTTATGCGCCGAAGTTCTTGTGAAAGACGGTAACGCGGAACTCATCAGGAGTGCCGAGACCGTCGAAGATCTGTGGAAACATCAGATCATCCCGGAGAGACTCAGATGAGATTCTTCAAATACGAAGGTATAGGAAACGATTTCGTCGTCCTTGACGGATTAGACGGCAATCTTGCTATCGACACCGAACTGTGTAAAAAGATGTGCGACAGACACTACGGCATAGGCGCCGACGGTGTTCTGTATGTCATGCCCGGAGAGGACGGTTCCGATATCACCATGAGAATAATCAACGCCGACGGAAGCGAGGCGGAGATGTGCGGTAACGGAATCAGATGCGTTGCGAAATACGCATACGATTACGGAAAAGTTACCGGAAAAGAGTTTGTTATACACACACTCAGAGGAAATCTTAAGATAAAGGTTGACACGGAAAACAGTAAAGTGAAGACTGTCACGGTCAACATGGGCGAACCCATGCCGGGTTCACCCGGCACGGGACCGTCCGGAAAGTTAACTGTCGAGACAGAAGAAGGTGACGTAACGGGATACTGCGTATCGATGGGAAATCCCCACTTCGTTACATTCGATGAATTGTCCGAAGAAAAGACAGACGTCCTAGGCCCTATTCTGGAATGTCACAGAGTTTTCCCTATGAAGACAAACGTTGAATTTGTCAAAGTAAAGGATAACAAAATCCACATCCGCGTCTACGAACGCGGTGCGGCATGGACTTTGGCCTGCGGAACAGGTGCATGTGCTACAACAACCGCAGCCGCACTGAACGGTTTGGTATCATTCAACGAACCTGTAGATGCGGAACTTCCCGGAGGATGGCTGAGAATAACCGTCGATAAAGATCTGAAATACGTTATGATGGAAGGCCCTGCAACATTCGTTTATGCAGGGGATTATGAGGTGTAATTATGAAATATGAATTTGCGGAAAGGCTGCAGAGACTGCCTCCGTATCTTTTCGTAAGGTTGGAGGAGATGACCGCCAAAAAGAGGGCGGAAGGTATCGATATCATCGATTTCGGAATAGGAGATCCCGATCTTCCTACGCCCGAAGCAATCGTCGACGAGATGTGTAAAGAAGCACACGTCAATGCGAATCAGAAATATTCTTCATCCGCAGGTGAAAAAGAGTTAAGAGCTGCCGTTGCGGATTGGTACAAAAAGAGGTACGGCGTAACAGTCAATCCCGACACACAGGTTTGCGTAACAATCGGTTCCAAAGAAGCGATTTTCAACATCGCACAGTCTTTTGTAAATCCCGGAGAGACAATCATCGCACCGAGCCCCGGTTATCCCGTATATTCCGGAGCATCCACTATCTTCAACGAAGCGAAATGCGTGAAAGTCCCTCTCAGAGCGGAAAAAGACTGGCTTCTCGACGTAGACGAATGTCCCGGGGGTGCAAAGATGCTGTACATCAACTACCCTAACAATCCCACAGGTGCGACATGCGATAAGGCATACCTGAAGAAAGTCTACGATTGGTGTCAGAAGAATAATACAATTCTCTGTGTCGACGACGCATACTGCGAGATGACATACGACGGATATCAGGCACCTTCTATCCTTGAAATAGGAGAAAACGCAATCGAATTCGGTTCGTTCTCCAAGACGTTCAACATGACCGGTTTCAGATTGGGTTATGCGGTAGGACATCCCGATCTTATCGCGGGACTGAAGAAATGCAAGGGTCAGATAGATTCCGGAGCACCTATTTTCATTCAGAAAGCGGCGGTTAAGGCGCTGAGTATGTACGGTGAACACGGAGAAGCACCGGAAGACGTCAGAAAGAACATGGCAGAGTATTCCGAAAGAAGGGAAGTACTCGTCAACGGACTGAGAGAATTGGGATTCGACGTAAAGATGCCGAAAGGTACGTTCTACATTTGGTTCGATTCCAAATGCAAGACATCTTTGGAATTCACGGAAAAGATGTTGGATCTCGGTATCGTGGTCACACCCGGTTCCGGATTCGGCGAATCCGCGGAAGGCTATGTGAGGATGACCGTCACACAGCCGATTCCGAGGATAAAAGAGGCCCTCCGCAGAATGAAGGAAGGCCTCAGTTAATCTTTCTTCCCGTAACTAAAACTATCAGTACGACGGCGAGGACGGACGCAATCGCGGCCGCGGGAATCATCGGATTCCCGTCCCCGTCGGTTTTTACGATGTTCCATATTGCGTAGACGTTTGTGTCGATGTTCAGCCCTTCGGTGTAAGGTATTCTTTCGCCGTCGATTAAGATGTACCAGCCGCCGAAAGTGTATCCGTCTCTCGTAGGTGTTTCCGATATTCCCGAAGGATCTCCGATACGCCAAATCCTGCCGGTATCGTCGATGTAGAACCTGTGTTCGTAGACTTTTGTTTCAGGTTCTTTTTCTTCGGTCGGGTCTTCCGTTTCGTCTGTGATTTCGGTATCTTCGGTTTCAGGATCGGTTACGGGAGTCGGTGTGATATTTCCGCCTGAAGAGGGAGTTGAGGAGCTTCCTCCTCCCGACGGGGTTGCTGAGGAACCGCTGCTGCCTGATGAAGGTGTTGAAGTGCTGCCGCCTGAAGAAGTACTGCTTCCTGAGGATGAAGATCCGCTGTTTCCGCTTGATGCGGAACCCGATGTTCCGCTTCCCGAAGATGAAGTACCGCCTGAGGTTGAACCTGAAGTGTTACCTGAAGAAGATCCAGAGGAACCGCTGCTTTTCTCCGACGAAGGAGTTGTTTCCTTCCATGATGCGTAGACATCCACATCTCTTCCTATGTCACGTACGAATTCCGTTTCGGAGTTACCGTTCATATAGTACCAGCGGACAAAAATACGTCCGTCGGGAGAGGTAGGTTCGGGGACCGGAGAGGGAAGATTCGACGAGTTGTATTCTTTGAATAACGTTCCGTCGGTGTCGAGATACAGCTTGATTGTGTACACTCTTTTCCAATCAGGATGGTAGTCTGTATCTTCACTCACCGTACCTGTAAGTTCTTCATTGGAGAATGTAATCCAACGTGTGAACACATATCCCTCTTTGGTCGGTACCGTTGTCGGAGGCACGACTTCGCCTGTTGTTTTGTATTCGCTGACCAATTCACTTTTGGTATCATCTTTATAGAAATTAACCTGGAATTCCGTCTTGATCCACAATGCATACACGTCGATACTGTTCAGATTATCAATCGAATAAGGAATCTTTTCGTCACCGGACTTATAATAC
>CAVFUJ010000017.1:14626-16226 GCA_963625795.1 Anaerovoracaceae bacterium | reverse complement strand
GTGAAAACTCCCTTGTGAAATCAGTGAAAACTCCCTTGTGAAATCAGTGAAAACTCCCTTGTGAAATCAGTGAAAACTACCTTATTATATAAGTAACACATTACATTCGACAGAATGATTGAGAACGACAGATATCTCCCGAGACTCGTCGACAGTATCGTCGAAGAGACCCTGGCCGTCAGCGGCGCAGTGCATATGAAGGGCCCAAAATACTGCGGTAAAACCTGGACTTCGAAGCATCACTGCAACAGTTTTTATCAGTTGGATCTTCCGGACGGAGACTACCGCAATCTGAGATTGGCCAAAACAGACCTGAAATATGTGCTGAACGGAGATTACCCGCGCCTGATCGATGAATGGCAGCTTCTCCCTGCAGTGTGGGATGCAGTCCGCAACACCGTCGATGAGGAAGGCCGCAAAGGGATGTACATCCTGTCTGGGTCATCGACTCCCAAAAAAGAATCGAGACCGCTCCACAGCGGACTCGGCAGAATCGCACCCGTTCACATTAGGACCATGTCTCTGTTCGAATCCAAAGATTCAGACGGCGCAGTATCGCTGAAGGGTTTGTTCGATAATAATTTCGTCAACACTCCGATAAAAGACATTTCGCTTGATACACTTCTCAATCTGACTGTCAGAGGCGGATGGCCCGGAAATTTAGGATTGAGTCCGTCACAGGCAGCGAAAGCTATGTCTGTGTATGCACGGCAGATATGCTACGAGGATCTTCTTACAGTAGACAGCAGGAAAGATCCGGCAAGGATGATGCGTGTGCTCAGATCACTGTCCCGTAACGAATCAACCCTGGCAAGTAAAAACGTCATCGCCAGAGATATGAAAGAATTCGATGACGACACAATAACCGACGATACCGTCGGAGAATACATATCGGTACTTGACAGAATGTGTCTCATTGAGAATCAGGAAGCATTCAATCCCAATCTCAGATCTTCGGTACGTGTAGGAAAAACACCGAAGAGGCATCTGACAGATCCCGCTCTTGCGATATCAGCACTCGGATTGACCAAAGATATGCTGCTGAACGACCTGAATACGTTCGGATTTATGTTCGAAGCGATGTGCGAGAGAGATTTGCAGATTTACGCTTACGTAAACGGAGGAAATCTCTGTCACTACAGAGACGGGAATGGAAGGGAAATCGATGCAGTCGTTGAGATGCCGGACGGAAAATGGGGTGCGTTTGAGATAAAACTCGGTGAAGACGGCATAGATGAAGGTGCTGAGAATCTGAAGAAGATCGATGCAGTGATTCGTGATGATCCCAAAGGGAAACCTCCTGAATTCCTGGCAGTTATCTGCGGAATGTCTTCTGCGGCATACAGAAGGGAAGACGGCGTCTGTGTCATACCGATAACTTCACTGAGTCCGTGACAGATTATCCGATGTTCTTACGGACAGTATTTCGAAATGAAACAAGGGTTAAATGATATGGCTTAACAATTGTTAGTTTTGTAATAAAATTTCCATGCGTGAAAAAAATTTGATAAACTCTGAAAAAATTTTCATGCGTGGAAATTTTTTAATAGATATACGGAAATGACTCACCATGAAAGATTATCTGGTTCGCAGAAGATAC
>CAVFUJ010000017.1:0-14616 GCA_963625795.1 Anaerovoracaceae bacterium | reverse complement strand
GGATAAAATCAGTGCAGGCCGCGGAGACTGCGATATAGTCAAAGTGATTACCGGAATCCGCCGCAGCGGGAAATCCGTCCTGATGAAACTCTATCGCAGGGAACTAATTTCTTCCGGCGTTGACGAATCGGATATATTCTACATGGATTTTGAGAGTTTTGAAGGCAGGAAGATAAAAACATCCAAGCAATTGGATGCTCTCATTTCACCGAAAATACCTGAAGACAGAATGTATTACGTCTTATTCGACGAAATACAGAACGTACAGGGATGGGAACTCACTCTGGCATCTCTGAATTCCAAAGGAAACTGCGATGTGTATGTCACAGGATCCAATTCAAACATGCTTTCTTCCGACCTTGCCACACATATATCCGGCCGTCATGTGGGAATCGAAGTCCTTCCGCTGTCACTAAAAGAATTTGCCGTGAAGAACGGATATTCCGACGGAGATTCCGCACTCAGAGATTATCTTGAATACGGAGGATTGCCGGGAGTGGATCCATCACGCGGTCAGGAATACTGCTGGGACTATCTCCAGGGAGTATTCTATACCGTTGTAGTAAAAGATGTTATGAGACGGGCAGGAGCGGTGAATTCCGAGAAGATCAGAGCGATAGCCCATTTCCTTCAGTCCAACATCGGCAACATCACCAACGATGACAATATCGCCAAAAATCTCGGCCTCGGCGGAGCAACAGTCGACAGATACGTTGAATCCATGGTGGAAGCATTCCTGTTCTACAGATGTCCCAGATACGATATGGTAGGCAGAAAATTACTGAAAACCAACGGAAAATACTATGTTACTGATCTCGGGATGAGAAATGCGGAATTGGAAATTTCCACGGGGGATGATATAAGCCGCCCGCTTGAGAACATCGTATTCCTGGAATTGGTCAGAAGAGGGTATAACCTCAGAGTCGGAAGCTATCACGATTCCGAAATTGATTTCATTGCTAAAAAACACGGAAAGACAGAATACTATCAGGTGAGTCAGACAATTTTGGCCGAAGGAACCGTAAAAAGGGAAATGGCTCCGCTTTCCAAAACCGGAGACAACCGTCCGAAGACGATTCTTACTTTGGACAGATTCGGACTCGGAGATCGTGAAGGAGTGAAAATCGTCAATTTGGTTGATTGGCTGATGGAGTCGGAATTGTGAATACAGCCCTTTTGTCTGATTCCTCCGCCAAAAACGGTGGATAATATTTTCTGCTCCGACGTAACCGTACAATCCTGAAATTCAGATTTTGAGCCTAAAAATACAGTATTTTTTCTACCATGGTAGCAAATGGTAGAATATGGTAGAAAAAAGTCGAAAAATTATTCCTTCGGAATACTGTATTTTGTGGATCTGCTGCCGCCGGATTTTTCAAGCATCCCTTCCTCGACCATTGATGACAGAATAGAACCGACCTTGGATCTGGAAACATCCGTAGCTTCTTCCGCTTCCGTTCTCGAGAACGGACCGTGCTCCCTTGCAAACTTCATGATTGCATCGACATACATCTGTTCGTGAACTGCGGGAACGGATTCCGGAAGTTTGACTTTGAATACATTCGTAGACACCTCTATCGTCGGTTTTCTGAGGGCGTTTTTGTATTCGGCCATCATACGCGGAATCCCCATACCGTATGATTCGATAAATCCCAGTCTGTAGAAGATGGATGCGATCTTCGGATTTCTCGGAGAAGAAATACCGAGAAACAGATCGTCAATGCCTACTCCTTTACACAGTCCGCCGTAGGATGTTACGGTGATTCCGTCTCCGAATACGGAAACAAGTGTATCTGAATATACTGAATAATCGCGGTGGACTATTGCATTGATCAGCACTTCTCTCAGAGCACTCTCCGGATATGCCCTGTAATCCGTCCGTCTGATACCTGTTATCTTCGAGCGCAGCGGATTGTATCTGTTCAGAAATTCCAATGCCCTGTCCGCCTGTGTGAGTATTGAACCGGTGATTTCGATCCTGTCAAGAAATTCTGTCTTATTTCTGTCTGAAAATGCGGCAAGTTTTATTCCGGACGTACATTGGTCGGAGATAAGAAATGCCAAATTGGTGTATTTTCCGTCAGAAAAGAATCCGAGCGAATTCATTTGGTTCTGTCCGAATTCGACATTCGCTTCCGCAAAAACCTTCTCTGCAGCATTGAAAGTAAGGTCCTGTCCGAACGAAACCGTACTTTCGAAAGAAACGTCATTATTCTTCACCATACGGAGAATCTGCGATTCCGATGCCTGAACCGATGAAGGTCCGATACGGACATATACACCTTCCGGGCGCATACCTTTTTCACGCAGATAATACGGTTTGGAAGGACCTTCGCGGACATCAATCATCACAACATCTCTGTTATTTATGACTGTGTGATTTACTTCGGAAATCATCCTTGCATCCGGGCGTATCGCATCAGACAGCATTTGGACTACTCTCAGAGATACGGAGTCTGCATCGTCTACACCGACAGGAGTGCCGTCGTCGTCGATGCCTATATACATGGTTCCTCCGACTGTGTTGGAGAATGCTACAATTGTCTTTGCGCACTCTTTAGTGAGCTCTCTTTTGAATTCCGTCCGAATGTCTTCTTCCACGTATTCGGGATGTGATTTTACAATTATAAACTTTCTTTTTCTACCATTTGCTACCGTATTCTACCATGGCAGAAAAATTTCTTTGAATTTTCTTTTATTTTGTCGGATTAACCGGCATCTGAAACATTACAATCAATCTGTACAAAAAATAATAATTCAACTGCAACATGTCAAATTGTGTCGATAATAACTCCCGATCTTATCAGAAAAATTCACCGCAGCGCCATAGACGGCGGCGGAAAGGATGAAGAACAATCTCTGAAAGATACTGTAAGAGACGAAGGTTGTATCCCCATGATTTGTTACGGCGGAGAATTCCTTTCCGATCCGTACGAAAAAGCAGCCCACTATCTTCACAGAATCGCCACACGCCACCCGTTCATGGAAGGCAATAAACGTACTGCTTTCATGGTTGCCGCAATAACAATCTACACCGACACTGAGTTTATGATTGAGAATGATGCAACGGAAAATAACAGATTCGTGAGACTGATTGCATCCGGCGAAATAGAGGAAGAAGAAATCGTCAAATGGTTTGACAAACACCTCATTCGCTCAGAGATCTAAGTGTAGAACCGTAATACGAAGAAAGTTTACGGATTGTTTCTTCGCTGATATCCGATTCATTCTTTCCGGCGGATGAATTTCCGGACGGAGTCTCCGAAGAGGAACATACAGGATTCGAAGGAACTGATTCAGATGATTCGGCGTCATTCACCGTTATGTGTACAGTCTTCTCATCCGGTTCCATTTGATTCATCTCCTATGTATTCGGTAGCCTCACAGCATTTACAGCTGTTGCATTGCAGAGAATGATTAAATTGTTTTCTTGCCGCACCGATTACCTTGAATTGAAATAACTGTTCGATTGGTAACTCTTCATGCTATTCCGCAGTTTGTCGTATGCAGTGATTTTTGCCGAATAAGTATTTAAAGTTAATATACTGACAGAGTCGAAAACAAATCTTAATTCCGTTGTAATCAAGACCACATGTCATTCAAATACGCGCAAATATGATGTAAACGTTCGGCAATGTAAGGATGATATGGAATACGGAAACGTCCTCGGCATTGCATCAAGAGCGGAATTCAGAGAATGGCTCAGTCTTCATTCCCAATCCGAAAAAGAATGCTATGTGTGTGCCGTCAGAGGGCGTCCCGTAAACGACGGATGTCTTTGGTATCTCGATGCAGTAGAGGAAGCACTCTGTTTCGGATGGATCGACAGCACCGTCAGAGTAATCGACGGCAGAAGGATGCAGCGTTTCTCGCCGAGAAGGGACAAAAGCAATTGGACGGAACTGAACAAAGAACGTGTCCGCAGACTGGAAAGACTCGGACTGATGACGGATGCGGGAAGGGCCGTACTTCCGCCGATGGATGATTTTACGATTGACGGAGAAACTGAATCCGCTCTCAGAGAAGCGGGAGTATGGTCTGAATTTACATCGTTTCCCCAACTGTACCAGCGTATCA
The DNA here is from genome assembly GCA_963625795.1 of Anaerovoracaceae bacterium. Lineage (GTDB taxonomy): Archaea > Thermoplasmatota > Thermoplasmata > Methanomassiliicoccales > Methanomethylophilaceae > Methanarcanum. Next base: position 10,539 of record CAVFUJ010000017.1, on the reverse strand, counting down.
GAGTATACAATCTTCAGTTTTACCGTAAACGTTATCCGAAATCGTACGAAGGAGTGCTGGAACATCTCATTAAAGAAACAAAGAAAGGGAAGATGTTCGGCAATTGGAACGATTACGGAAGGTTGCTTGAAGAATAAATCACAACATCTTCGGATTGTTCTGAAATCAACACCCTTCATTAAGAAAATACTTGAATAAGATAATCATCACCCGGATTATCAGATGCATCGGAGGCAGAACGAATGACATTGATTGCTTGCACATGTCCGCACTGCGGCGGAGAAGTGAAGATGAAAGACACCCTCGCATCGGGATACTGCACCTACTGCGGACGTCAGATTATCAACGATAAAGCCGTAGTCGGCGATATCAAAGTAAAAGTCGACCGTGCCTCCGAAGTCGAAAACATTCTCAGGCTTGCGAAGTACTCCATGTACGACGAAGATCTCGAAGGCGCACGTGCGCTTCTCAACAAAGCCATGCAGATGGATACGGAGATTGCCGATATCTGGTACATGGATGCGGTATTCGATCAGAAGAACGCCAAAAAGGATGTTGAACGTGCGAAGAGGCTGAAATCACTCGGCGTGTTCACCGAAGAAGACATGAATTCCTACAAAGTGCTCACCCGTTCCGGCGGTCAGGGATTCTTCATGGCAGCCATCATGATTGCGTTCTTCGTAACTTTCTTCAGCATACCTATTGCAGTCATCTTCGACAAATTTTACCTAATCTTTGTATGCTTCTTCGCAGGCATGATTCTTATTGCGGTATCTGTCGCCAATATGAATAAAATCAAGAAAAGCAAAATTCCGATACCTTCTCCGAGAGATGAGAACAGGATTATCGAAAACGCCGTCAAAGACGAAGTAACCGAGAAAAAGAAAGAAGAATGACTGTTTTTACAGTCATTCTTCTTTCGCTTTGTCATCAAACCGTTTTGCTTTCTTCACTATTTAATATTCAGAACTGTATGCATGTCACGGGATGCATATGGAAGACAAGGTTCTGAAAGAACTCTCCGAACTCAGGGAAAAACTCAGAAGAAACACACCTACAGAGAGCGGGAGGACGGCAACAATCTGTACCGACAGGGCGTTGGAAAGTATTGCCCGGAATATGCCGAGAACTTTGGATGAAATGAGAGTTCTCGACAGTGTCAGCAAAGAGTTCGTCGATAAATACGGAGAACAGTTCCTTGCAGTCGTAAAGAAAAACATTGTCAGTAACGACAGATCTCTCGCAAGTCATCGGATGACCGAACATCAGGTATCGGTTCTGAAAGAATTGGAAAAGAATCTTGTGGATATCAACAGAAGAAACAAATTACTGTATCTCGCCAAATCCCAACCGAAATACGCCCAGGATCTGTACAGTACCGAATATGATATCAGAGACCTGATTTTCGGAAAGAAAAGAATACTCACAATATGCACCCGTACTCCTGACGATACCAAAAGATACACCGCATTCTCATCCGTAATAAGAGAAGTCAACCGCGGAATCCGTGAAAAAGGAAGAAACGATCTCTACATCGGATATCCCTTCGTAAAAGGAAGATTATCGGGAGAAGGATTCGAAGTAAGAGCCCCTCTGGCACTGATTCCCGTGAAAGCGGACAGGACTCCCGACAGAATTTCAATATCTCTCGACAGCGACAGAGAGACACTCTTCAACAACATCCTCATTCTCGCCTATCATAAACACAACAACATCAGAAAACCTCTTCCCGAACCGGAATTCGAAGAATACAGGCGCGAAGATTTTCTCACGCAGATCGTAAATCATTACAGAGAACAGGGGATCAACATTCCCGATGTCTCAGGCGAACCTGCGATGAAAACATTCACCGACTACAAATCGGGAGAATTCCCGAAATACAGTGTCGGAGAATTGGAATTTGAGAATGTTTCCGTATTGGGAAAATTCGCCGTACGTACGAGTTCCATTCACGGCGATTATGAGCAGATGCTCGAGAACAACGAACTCAACGGTCTTCTCGATACACTGATTGACGCTTACGACACGGAAACCTACGACGACACATTCTGCGGCGACACCGAAATCAAAGACAAGAAGAAAAAAGAGAGCATCTCCGAGAAGGATATGGTCTACATCAACGACCTGAACGGTTCTCAGGAAGCCGTACTGAAAGCAATCGGGAACACCGACGGTATCGTCATTCAGGGTCCCCCGGGAACAGGTAAGTCCCAGACAATTGCAAGTTTGATTGTCGATTCCGTAAACAAAGGAAAAACAGTACTGATGGTCTCAGAGAAAAAGACTGCATTGGATGTTGTTTACTCACGTTTGGGAATATTATCGAAATATGCCGTGCAGATTGACGATATCGGCGACAGGGAAAGCTTCTACAGACAGATGGACGAACTCATCAATATGCGTCCCACACAGCAGCAGGATGTAAACATCGACAGCGTATCGATACAGATCGATTCCGAAATAGAACGTCTCGAAAGCATCTCACGCACGATGTTCACACCCGGTGAGTTCGGCATCGAACCGTATCAGATGTTCCACTGCTGCGATAAAATCCCTGTTTACGATAACAGGCAGTATGACGTGTACAAAATGCTCCCTCAGTTCGGGAACATGACATCAATGAAATACTCCGATCTCAAAGGATCGTATGACATGTTCTGCAATACACATGCAGCCGACGATCTGTGTACTTACATCTCATACACAAAAGAATGCCCTGTTTTACCTGCATTCGACAGAGGATTGGGAGATTTCGATTTACGTATGATGTCCGACGAGACCGTACGTATCGATGATGACATTCAAAAATGGAAGAACAGTTTCTTTTTGAAAAGGATATTCGGAAAAGGTTCCGTTAACAGAGAGGTGCGTTCGTTTGTAGACAGATATCTTCCCCACGGCGACGGCAAGGCGATTACATCCGAGCTGATAACAGACGGATTCTCCGGCATCAGATACGGTATTGACAATTACAGTGAATTCGTAAGAACCAACACCATATACGAGAACATAAACGACTCTCAGAAAGAGTATCTCGATGCCCTCTCCGCCGTGAGAGGGCTGTATCCCGACGGAAACACGGCGAACAGTCTCCTGTACACACAGCTCATAGGCTGGCACATAGAGGAATTCAAGAAAAACAACCTCCGTGTGTTCAACACAATCGACGATTTCAATAATATTGTGACAAAAATACGCAATCTGACATCAGAGAAGAAGAAGCTCTCCGTGAAACATACGGATTGCTTACTTTACGGGAACCTCAGCACTTACATGAACGACCCGGAGAAGAAAGGCTGTAAAGAACTCCGCCGTAAAGTCGAAAGTAAACGTAAGAAGAGTGTTAACGCATTTGTGAAGATGTTCACTGCACAGTTATTCAACGGAATCAAGATCTGGCTCATGACTCCGGAAGTTGTTTCCGAGATTATTCCTCTCGAAAAAGGAAGATTCGATCTCCTGATTTTCGACGAAGCGTCGCAGATGTACAGAGAGAAAGGAATCCCCGCAATCTACCGTGCGAAGAAAGTAGTCATCGCAGGTGACGACAAACAGTTACGTCCTTCGAGTATAGGAAAAGGAAGATTCGATCCCACATCCGAAGACGAAGATGACGATCAGGATGCCGCAGTGGAAGAAACAAGCCTTTTGGATCTTGCCAAAGCGAAGTACACTCCCGTTCTCTTAGACTACCACTACCGTTCGAAATATGAGGAATTAATCAATTTCTCAAACTATGCCTTCTACAGAGCCAGATTATACGTTTCACCCAATGTTGCGGAACCCGAAGAACCTCCGATTAAAATGCACATAGTCAACGGAGTGTGGGCTGACAGAACCAACATGGAAGAAGCAAAGACAGTCGTAAAACTGATCAGAGAATTCTTCGATAAGAGGCAGAACAATGAAACAATCGGCGTAATCACATTCAACATCAATCAGCGTGATTTAATCGAAAGATTGCTCGAAGAAGAATGTCAGAAAGACCCTGCATTCGACGCAAGATACGACACGGAATGCGCCCGCAGAGAGAACGGCGAAGATGTCGGACTGTTCATCAGAAGTATCGAAAACGTTCAGGGTGACGAACGTGACGTAATCATATTCTCCATAGGCTACGCAAAAGACAGCGACGGCCGTTTCAGACGTTTCTTCGGAATGCTCAGTCAGGAAGGCGGAGAAAACCGTCTCAACGTTGCGATAACACGTGCAAAGAAGAAGATTCAGATAGTCACATCGATGAATCCTTCGGATTTCGATGTTTCGGGAATATCTTCAAAAGGACCGTTCTTCCTGAGAAAGTATCTCGAATATTCTTACGCCATAAGCAACAGAGACAGAGAATCCGCACTCAGAATTCTGCATTCGTTCCACGATGAACAGAGTCCTTCCGAATCCGTGAGATTCGACAGCGAATTCGAGGAACAGGTCTACGATGCACTGAAGGAAAGAGGATTGGATGTTTACACACAGATAGGTGTCGGAGGATACAGTATCGACCTTGCCGTCAGAAAGAACGGAAAGTATATTCTCGGTATCGAATGCGACGGAAAACTCTATCACAGCTCGGATTCCGCACGTGAGAGAGACTACCACAGACAGAAATACCTTGAATCGAGAGGATGGAAAATCTACAGGATTTGGAGTACCAACTGGTGGAACGACAAGGACAAGGAAGCGGATAAGATCGTATCCGTCGTAAAATCACTTACGTGAGTTACGGCGACCATTTCCTTTCGGTCCGCGGGAGAATCCTTTCTTTCTGTATCCGTCGTCGACGAATATCGATTCGAAGGTAGCAAGATCGTCCTTCTCTTCGTAATGGTCGTGAAGGAAGTCTTTCGCGGCTTCGTTGTCGCAGACTTTCCTCAGCCATTTCAGTGCCGGGATCTGATCTTCGCCTGTTTCTTCCATCTCAAGGTACAGTCTTGCAGCTTCGGGATCCGCACCTACGTCATGCAATGCATAGATCAGGGCCTTGGAACGGTAGTTCTTATTGTGCATCCTGTTGATGAGTTCGTTTCTGCACTCGGTGTAACCGTTCCTTGCGTTTACTCTGTACCAGTCAATCTCTTTCTCGGTACTCCACGCACCGAGTTCCTCTCCGACTTTGAGAATAAGGGATCTGTCACTCTGACAGTATTTCTCGAGATACATCGTGTCCTCGAATCCTTCTTTGTACATCGACAGAAGTCCGGGGAGATCTTTTCTTGCGAGGTAAACCTCGGCAATCGATCTCTTGATGTCTCCTCTGTACATCAGAGGTCTGAGCTCGGCAAGAGCCTCATCCGAACCTGCTTTCGCAGCCTTTACCATCTGGGGGATCCAATCCTCTTTCTTCGCCTGAAGGTTCTTGGCTCTCAGGAACAGTCCGAAGGGCGTGTCTTTGATATCCAAATGATACTCTTCGGAAATCATCAGTTCCTTGAAATTCTCGTATTTGCTCTTGAGCCATTCGAGACCTGTACCCCTGTCTCTGTTTTCCATGTACTCAAGGAAGAATGCGGCTTCGGGGAAACGTGACGAAAGTCTTTCCAAATCCTTCTTGCAGGATACATTTCCTTTCATGGCGTGTTCGAATTTGGTATGAATCGACTGTCTGAGTTTTTTGTTCTCGTCGATACGTGCGAGGTTTTCAGTCGCTTTGATTGAATCTTTCTTTCTCTTCAGAAGTTTCAGTCCTTCGATGACTTTCTGATCGTTATCGTCGCAGTCTGCGACGAATGTATCGATTACCGGATCTTCGCCTTCCACTTCTTCCAGACGGATTTTACAGTAAACCGCATGTTTGTTACCGTCGGAATATTTCGACTCAAGGAACGAACGGTCGTAGTCTGCGTTCAGTGTGTAACAGATGTAATCGTATTCGATGAGAGCATCTTCGGAGCATCTGTCCGCAATCTGTTCTCTTTTGTCGGTGAAATTCTCTTTTCCGAGGTCGCGGAGCATAATCGATGCGTTGTTCTCACATCCTTTGCTCATTAAAACGGCACCGTGAAGATACATAATCAGTGCGAGATCGTTCCTTCCGTTCGCCTGATAGTCTACACCTCTGAAGAGAAGTTTCTGAGGATCCGAAGGATACCTGATTCTTCTGCCGTCATCCCTCGGACGTGCGTTCTCTTCGGTGTGTTCCCTCGGTTCTCTGAAACTGTTATTCCTTTCGCCGCGGTCGGAATCTCTGCGCTCATATCTCGGACGGTCGTGACCGGAGTTTCTGTCATTACGGCCTCTTCTGCCGCCGTCTCTCGGACTGTCGCGGCTTCCGTATCTCGGACGGTCTCTCCTCTCACCGTCGGAATCTCTGCGCTCATATCTCGGACGGTCTCTCCTTTCCCCGTCCTCGGAACGGCGGGGTCTGTCGGAATCCCTGTGATTATTGTATCTCGGACGGTCTCTCCTTTCCCCGTCATCGGAACGGTGAGGTCTGTCGGAATCCCTGTGTTCATATCTCGGACGGTCTCTTCCGTACGGCTTTCTGCCTTCGGAACCGTCTCTGTCGCTACGGCCTCTGTACGGAGGTCTGCGGCCGTTCCTGTCTCTGTCCCCGTGCGGTCTGCTTCCGTATCTGCGTTCTCCCGATCCGTCTTCGGTTCTGTCGCTCTTGTGATACGGTCTTTTACCGACCCTTTCTCCGCGGTCTCTGTTCTCATCCGTCATGGGGTTCATCCGTCTCCCTTCCCATAGCGATATGGTATTAAATCTATCGTCACCCGATCCGTAAAATCAAAGGGTCAGTGTTATATCGATATCACGCAATAACAGCGGACATGACCGTCCTTTCAGACAGAGACATCATGGAAAGCATCATGACCGGAGATATCGGAATTTCCGATTTCATTGAGAAAAATCTCACACCCAACGGATACGATCTGACAATCTCCGAGATAAAAATCAACGGGAGCGATGCAATCTACAGAGACGGTATTGTGAAAATCCCCGGAAAAACAATGGCATTCGTTTCCACCAAAGAAAGAATAAGAATGCCCGATGACAAATGCGGTCAGCTTTGGATGAGGACCACATGGATGAGAAAGGGACTGATCGGAGTGTTCGGAAAAATCGATGCGGGATACGACGGAACACTTACCTTCGGATGCTACAACACAAACGACCGTGAAGTCGAGTATCCCATCGGAGAAAGATTCTGTCAGATTGTCTTCGAGCAGATGGCTTCGGCAAGTGCCAAAAGTTACGAGAAAAGAAGCGGACACTATCAGGGTTCCCAGGGTATCGTACTCGATCCGATTAAGAAATGAGATTGATTTTCTCATTCTCTGACTATGTCGAAGACATACACACTCGCCGACGGCGAGTATGTCTTCAGTTCTCTTATATCGGAGATTCTGCACGGGAGTCCTCTCCCGTGCATATCTTTCGTTAATTCATTACAGAATTTCTCCAGAATATCACGTTCCAGGATTTTATGCATATGAACGGTTCCTCCGATTTTTGTCTTTGAAAGAGCATCGGGAAGGAAATCCTGTGCAATCTGAGGGAGATTCATCACAACTCTGTCGGCATCGGGAAGATTTTTGATTACTTCTCTTGCATCGCCTTCGATAGGAACGATATTGTCGAAATGATTCAGTTTCACATTGATTTTTGCGTATTCTACGGCATCGTGATTCAAATCGATTGCATAAACAATCTTCGGATGTGCGTATCTGCAGATAGTCAGCGGGAAAGGTGCCACACCTGCAAACATATCGATAATAATTTCACCGTCTTTTACAAGCGAAGCGACATGTTCCCTCTCATGAGCCAATCTCGGATTGTAGTATACTTTTGCGGGATCGGTCATCATCACTACGCCGGATTCTCTGTGCTTCGTTTCCGAAGGTCCCGTTCCCGCGATTAATTCCAATTCCCTCACACGGAGTTCTCCTTTCACTCCGTTATCCGAAAGAACACAGCGTGCGCTTGATGATGTTTTTAACAGAGCTTCTCCGATTTCGTGCTTCATATACAGCAGTTCGTCGACGATTTTCACAATCAGAACATCGCCGATATTGTCGTAAGAATTGGGAAGAATATCTCTCACTTCTTCGGGAAGAAGAAGTCTGTAATCCGTAATCTTATGCTCGATTGTTTCCAGATCGGCATCTGTTATCTCATATTCTTCAAAAGAATCCGCGGTTATCGGAATAAGAAGATAATCATCTTCCTTTCCGATCTTTGCATCCTGATTCAGAATCCCGGTTTCCTTCAGTTTCATCCTGACAACGTTACCTTCACTCTTGGGAACACGGATGCATCTGACCATGCGGTCTCGATGATGATGACAGGTAGATAAATGTATGCGAGAACTCCCGGCGCTGTGCCAGTTGTCAATCCGTAGTAGAACTATATATAATCGGGACCGTATCTACTCAACAGATTGTTATGTCAAAAGGCGTTCTTCTCATCGGTTACGGGTCCGATAAACCTTACAATCACGATGCTCTCATAGCGAATGCAGGGAGACTCAGAGAGGCAGGTCTGAAGACATACATCGCATTCATCGGTGCCGAAGAACCTACAATCAGGTCCGCGATGAAACTGATGAAAGAAGACTGTGTGAATGAGATTGTTGTAATTCCCTTCATGATGTCTTCGGGAGAGATGACCTTCAGGTACATCCCCAGGCAGATGGGGCTGAATGACGACAGATACAACTGTTATTCCGTGAACGATATGATTGTTCATTATGTCAGACCCGTCGGCGAAGATCCCCGTATTGCGGACATCATCGAGAAACATATCACATCCGCAACCGATATCGACAACACCACGGGAATAATGCTCATAACCCACGGTTCCCAGATGAAGTACAGTGCGGCAATGGCTCAGAGCAATGCCGACGAACTCACAGGAAGGGGATTCAAGAACGTTTTCACCGCATTCCTTGATTATAACGAGCCTTCCATCGGAGACTGTGCAAGATTCATGATTAAGAAAGGAATCGACAAAATCATCGCAGTTCCTCTCATCATATCCACGGGAGCTCACGTCAACACCAACATCCCCGCATCCTTGGGAATTCCCGAGAACACATCTTTCGGTTCCTCGGTTATGTTCGGTAATGAGGTGGACATCTACATCACAGGAGCTATAGGTGTCGGAGACGGTTTCACGGATCTCCTGAAGACGATAGTCGACGAGACTCTGAACTGACATACCTTTTTTTACTTCAGGAGTTATCGACGGAACGATGACATCCGAACTTATTTTCGTCGGTCTCGGACTCAGCGGTACCGACGGTATGACCGTAAAGGCCCTCGAGGCACTGAAGACCTGCGACAAAATCTACGCCGAATTTTACACTTCGACACTTATCGGCACCGATATCGGAGATTTGGAGAAAACAATCGGCAGGAAAATTACAGTTCTGTACAGAGGACAGGTCGAGGAAGGAGAGGATGTAATCAACGACGCTCGCACGATGCGTGTCGGATTCATTACTGCGGGAGACACAATGGCGGCTACCACTCACGTAGACCTCAGGATTCAGGCAAAAGACCTGGGAATACCTGTGAGAATCTTTCACGGAATATCGATATTCTCCGCATGTCCCTCATCAACGGGACTGCAGCCGTACAAATTCGGAAGAACGGTCACTCTTCCGTTCCTCGACGACGGATATCAGCCTCAGTCTCCGTACGATCATATCTGCGAAAACAAAGAGAGAGGACTCCACACGATGATTCTTCTCGATATTCACGCAGACGAAATGAGATACATGACAGCCCACCAGGCGCTGGAATGGCTTGTCGAAGGAGAAAAGAAATGGGGAAGAGGACTCATCAAAGACGATACTCTGATTGTAGTCGCATCCAAAGTAGGCTCTCCCGATGAGAAAATTACCGCAGGATACGTGAAAGATCTCATGGAGAAAGATCTCGGAGAACCTCTGTTCACCCTCATCCTTCCCGGAAACCTGCATTTCATGGAGCAGTATGCGCTGGTATACTTCGGCGGAGCTCCCGAAGAAATCATCACCGACGACTGAAAAGAATGAAATACTGTGCCGTATCATTCTTATGATACCCGAACGACGGATGGGTGCGATAGGTGAACACCATGTGTACGATCGGGCGCACAGTGACTCTGAAACCGATTTGGGAACTTGCGGGAGCATGCGATGTGTCATCGTGGCGGTGACCGTGAGACAACACAGAGTCCGAAAAATACCCCCTGCGTAAGTCAGTGCCCGGAGATTGCCGTCATCGGCGTAACCGTGAAGGGATTTGTTAGCGCAGGGGAACAGTTTCCCCTGCGCATGATTCTTTTTGTGTTTTCTTCAGGAAGATGACTCAGATATACATCCTGAACTTGTCGAGAAGTCTCTTTGACTGATCACCTCCCGGGAATCTTGTCATCATTTCGTTGACGTAGTCGTTGTCGATCTCGTATCCGAAGCATTTTCTTCCTTCGGACATGCGGAGCCACTCTCCGTAGACCACGTAATCCAAAAGTGAATCGGGAATTTCCTTTCCGTCGAAGTACGAGGAAATCACAATGACATTCATCAATGATGATGAATAACCGCATTTCCTC
>CAVFUJ010000016.1:0-17827 GCA_963625795.1 Anaerovoracaceae bacterium | reverse complement strand
CTATTGGTACGTGGGAAGAAACGACGATGTCATCAAATCCTCAGGTTACAGGATAAGTCCGTTCGAGATTGAGAGTGTTTTGCTCAAACACCCGTGCTGTCTCGAATGTGCGGTAACAGCTGTACCCGACGAAGTCAGAGGACAGATTGTAAAAGCAAGTATCGTCCTCAGAGACGGTTTCGAACCTTCGGACGAACTGAAGAAAGAACTCCAGAACTTCGTGAAACACGAAACCGCTCCGTACAAGTACCCCAGAGCGGTGGAGTTCGTAAAAGAATTACCCAAATCGGTCAGCGGAAAGATCAAACGCGTTGACATAAGAAACAAAGATAAAGCCGAATTCGCAGAGAAGAGAGGTGAAAAGAAATGATGGGCATCAACCTTCGTTACGTTGATGAGGAATATGACGCCGACGGCATCATCTCCAAATACAAACTGAAATACCCGGAGAACTACAACTTCGGATACGATATCGTAGATGAAATAGCGGCAACGGAACCCGACAGACTTGCAATGGTCTGGTGCAATCCCGCCGGAGAAGAGAGAAAATTCACCTTCGGAGATATCAGCAGATTATCGAATAAGACCGCAAATTATCTCAGATCCGTCGGAATCAAAAAGGGCGATGCGGTACTTGTGATTCTGAAGCGTCACTATCAGTTCTGGTTTGTTTCCGTTGCGTTACACAAACTGGGTGCGGTAATGGTTCCTGCGACATTCATGCTCACGAAACGTGACATAGAATACCGTGTACGTTCGGCATCGATCAAAGCCGCAATATGCACTCTCGAAAGCGGCGTATGCGAAGCAATCGAAGCTTCCGAAGACATCCCTTCGCTTGAAATCAAAATGACCGTCAACGGTCCGAGGGACGGATGGCGTTTCCTCGACGGTGAGATGGAATCGTTCCCCGATACAATGGAGAGAGTGGAAACACACGCAAAAGAGCCTATGCTCATGTATTTCTCCTCGGGAACATCGGGTTACCCGAAAATGGTTCTGCACGATCATCTGTACTCTCTTGCCCATTTATTCACTGCAAAGCACTGGCAGAATGTGGATCCCGACGGAATTCACTTCACCATAGCCGATACAGGCTGGGGTAAAGCGGTATGGGGTAAACTCTACGGCCAGTGGATTATGGAAGCCGCAGTGTTCGTTTACGATTTCGAGAAATTCGATGCAGACGACATCATGAACATCATAACAAAGTACAGGATAACATCGCTCTGCTGTCCTCCGACCATGTTCAGGATGTTCTTCAACGCAGGTGTAGACAAACACGACCTGTCTTCACTGAAATACTGCTGTATCGCAGGAGAAGCCCTCAACCCGGATATCTTCTACAACTGGGAGAAATCCACCGGCCTGAAACTCATGGAAGGATTCGGTCAGACGGAAACAACCTGTACAATCTGCAACGTGCGCGGAATGAAGCCCAAGCCCGGATCCATGGGTAAGCCTTCGGCACAGTATCACGTAATAATCGCAGATCCCGAAGGCAATCAGTGTCCTCCCGGTCAGACAGGAGAGATTCTCATCGAATACGGAGACCCCAGTCCTCCGGGAATCATGAAAGGATACTACCGCAACGAAGAGAAAACGGCTGCGGCAATCCACGACGGATGGTTCCACACAGGCGATGTTGCATGGATGGATGAAGACGGATACTATTGGTTCGTCGGCCGTATGGACGATGTCATCAAATCATCGGGATACAAGATCAGCCCCTTCGAGATTGAAAGTGTTCTTGTTACACATCCCGCTGTGCTTGAATGTGCAATCACAGGCGTTCCCGACCCCGTCAGAGGACAGATTGTGAAGGCAACCGTTGTCCTCAGAGACGGTTACGAAGCATCCGACGTACTGAAGAAAGAACTTCAGGACTTCGTTAAGCGTGAGACAGCTCCGTACAAGTATCCGAGAGCATTGGAATTTGTGAAAGAATTGCCTAAGACCGTTAACGGAAAGATCATGCGTGCGGCAATCAGAAAAGAGGATGAGAAACATGAGTGAGAAAATCCTCCGTACGTTCACCACACGTACTCCCGATAAGCCGGGTGCGTTCATGCTTGCCTGTAAGGTAATCATGAACCACGACGGAAACATCGTGCGTGTAAGCTTCAACAAAGGTGTGAACCTCTTCATCGAAGTATGCGCAACAAGGGAACAGCTCGATGCCATTGACAAAGAACTGAGCGACATCTCTTACGTCGACTACATGCCGAAAGAGCCTACGATTCTCGTCATGGATGTGAGAATCAAAGATCAGCCCGGTGCGTTATACCCTGTGCTGAAAGTCATCGACAGATACAACGTCAACATCTCGTATCTTAATTCCAAGGCTGAGAACAGAGACTACCAGAACTTCAACATCGGTATGGAAGTTGAGAAACCCGAGATTTCAAAGAAAATCCTGGATGAGGTTGCGTCAATCTATCCGCTTGATGTCGTTTCATACAACGGAAACTATCCCGATTTGGATAACACGGTGAATTACATCCGTCTCGCGAACAACGTTCAGAAACTGTTCAGTCTGAGTGATGAAACGGTGATGAAATTCATCGACGAGTCTCAGAAAGTCACCGACATCATGAAGGAACACGGTCAGGATCCCGGGCTTGTATTCGAAAGCGTAAAGCAACTTGCGAATTTTATCGCATTCCACAGAGATCTGAACTTCAAACCCAGGATAACTGAGATTCCTCTTACCGAAGAGACAACACTTCACGTAATCGAGCCTCCGTGCGGAAGCAACACATACGTGCTGAGAAACAACGACAGTCTGATGTTCGTCGATTCGGGATTGGGAATATTCTCCGACGAGATGATTACGGAACTCAGGGAAATGTTCCCGTGCTTCTTCAGTATGGAAAAGACAATGATTGCGACACACGGCGACGTGGATCACAACGGATTGTTATCGGTCATAGAGAACGCAAAGATCCTCATGACCGCCAAGACAAAGAAGATCCTCACCGAGGACTGCAACACCGCAGACAACGTGTTTGCGGAGTGTTTCGGACGCCTCAGCAAGATTGTCAACGATTACGAAGGACCCAACCCCGAAATGATCGGTATCCTCGGAAAGGACGTTCCCGAAGAGCACGATAATCTTCTGCTTATCGACAGGCTGAAATTCGGAGATTTGGAATTCGAGGTATACGAAGGAAGCGGCGGACACATGAAAGGAGAAACAATCCTCTACTGCAGGAATCCGAAGATTCTGTTCACCGGAGACATTTACTCCAACATGAAGGAACTCTCTCCGGACAGAGCTGAATTCGAAACGGTCGCACCGTTCCTCCTGAAGAACTCCGATTCCGATTCGGATAAATTATCCTCGGTCCGCTCGTCAATCAGAAAACTGATTGACGGAGACGGAACGTCGGGAATGATTGTCTGCGGCGGACACGGAGCGGTAAAGAAGCTCTGAGTTCATTCGACTTTGAACGAAACGTCGGACTTAAGGCAGAGGTCTCCGACAATCTCTGCCGCCTTTATTACCGCCGAAGGTACAGGGCACGCAACATGCGGGAGTTTTTCTCCCGCCGCCTTGTAAATACAATTCTCGCAGAACGGTGTCGCAATTGCATCGAATAACGGCACCGTTCCGAGATTCTTTCCGAATTCCCTTACGTTGGGGCATTCGCTTTTGATTTTGAATGTAATGTTCATCTCTTCGTCCATTGTGGGTGTTACCACCGTCTTGAACCTGCATACGCCTGCATCTACGGTTATTGTCGTATCTGCCATGATATCCTCTGAACTGCAATATGTGTATCAGTCGGATAAATAGACGTAGGTTGGATCTTACGATTCATTCTGCGGATTGATCAGTCTGTTGAGAACGGCGTCTTTGATGAATCCGTTGTATCTGTTCATATCCGGTCTTTCGGACATGATTGAATCGACTGTATCTTTAATATGGGTAAACAATCCCTTGTAGATCCTGCATGCGGAACCGCCGGGTGAATCGATCTTGCCGTCGGCAAGAGCATCGACAGTACAACCGCCGTTGCAGTATCTGTAAATTTCACAGTCGGCGCATTCTTTCCTTCTCTGAATCGAAGGTACGAGAATATTCCTCATTCCGTCGGAATCGAAGAGTTCCTCGATGCTGTTAACTTCATTGATATTTCCCAAACAGAATTCCTTGGGACATGCCTTACCGCAGGGATACACATCGCCGTTGGGATAAACACAGATCCATTTCATAAGACATGAAGCGTGGGGACAGTCCGAAATGTTCGGGTAACCGTCTAATGCCGTCATAACGTACGGATAGAACGGCAAAACAGGAATCTTTACCGAAGGATCTTCAATCCATCTGTCGAAGACTTCGATTGCATTCTTCACATACTCATCGGGATCCAATTCGAGATCCGGGTTATCGCATGCAGTACCCGACATAATCACGGGATTGAACGAAAACGAAGCCCCCATTCCCTTGAATTTCTCGTAAATAGACATCATATCTCCGACGTTGCCACCGTGAATTGTGGAGCTGATAAGGAACATATGGTTCTTGGAAACCATGTATTCCACCAATTTGTCAATCTTCTTGGTATCCATTCCGGGACGGAGTCCTTTCTCAAAGCCGCCTTCGTAAGAAACACCGAGATTCACTCTGTTGTTCTTGCAGAATTCAATCAAACGCTTGTTAAGAAGCGTTCCGTTCGTCTGAATTGTGTTGTCGCAGCCCTGCTGTCCGTAGTACTTCTTCTGTACGTTGAACGCAGACTTGTAAAAACTGACGGGAGCAAGCAGAGGCTCTCCCCCGTGCCAAATATATCTCGAAGAATCGAATCCTTCGCGTACCAACTTAACGGTCTTCTCGAACGTTCCGATGCTCATCATACAGTCGGAACGTTCGGAGACGCGGTGATAGCAGTGTCTGCACTGGATGTTACAGTCAAGCGTAGGTTTGACTATGACTGTGAGAAACCGCCCCGCCATGGACACATCCGACTCAGAAAGGCCAATAGCAGATCGAACAGCACTGTCCGTCCTGCGATGTGTATGCACAGCAGACGACGAGCACCACAATGATACCGATGAATGAAGCGAGACACTTCGGACCGCAGCAACCGTAACATGCGGGGCCTTCTGTGTGTGCTTTGGATTCCCATGAATCCTCTCTGCCTGTGGGGCCTTTGTAGTTCATCCTTCCGAAGGACTGAATGGACTGTGAATCGTACTCCGCTGCCAGGTCTTTGTTTGATTTGGAATCTGATGACATTCTTTCACCGTTACACGCATACACGTGTCTGAATACGGCATAATTGGCAGAACAATATATTAAAGTAATGTCCGCGGATACTGGCACGATGTTCGGGTATACAGTTCCCGTTGAGGGTTTACTGTCCGTTGACGAGCGCAGAGTCTACAGAAGCTACTACTGCGAGACGTGCCACCACCTCAGGGAAGAGTACGGATTCATACCCACGCTTACGGTCAATTACGAAATGACTTTTGCGAATCTCTTCTTCAATTCGATCTTCGACGACGGAAAACTGATCGATAACAAACCCGGAGGACTGTTCTGCATAATGAGACACAGTGCGTCGGATGCGAAGCTCATGAGCGATCTTACGGCATATACGATACTTGTTGCCAAGAACAGCCTCGTAGACGATGTTGCGGACGATAAGAACGATGTCAAAGGCAAATTGGGTCTGTTGGCACTTAACCCTTCGATAAGGAGAGCGTGCAGAGATTATCCCGAATACGATAAGATAATCATGGACGGTTACGAAAAACTCCGTGAGATGGAAAACAGCGGAGAGAAAGATCCTTTCGTAATGGGAAGATATTCCGCTCAGTCTATGATCGATGTGTTCGATCTTATGTTAGGAGATAGGATCGATGACGATATCAGAGAACTCTTCAGAGGTTTCGGAATCTGGGTCTATATCATGGATGCCGTCGAAGATTTGGACACGGATTACAAAGAAAAACACTACAACCCGTTCCTTGTATCGAATAATTCATTCCAAGACAAGAAACAGTTCATCAGAGACAACATCTTCGAAATCGGAGATGTTATGGGTAAAGCGATAAAGAATATTCAGGACCGCTACGCAGTACTGCGTCCGCGCCTTAAGTTCAATCAGGGAATAATCGACAATATCATCGGAATGGGTCTTTCCGCATCCGCTCACAGAATCATACGCGGAGACAAAATGGATTTAAGCCTGAGAAATATGCTCGACGGAAGGCTGAAGAGAGGGATGCCCCCCTCCTCAATTTGATTTTTCCGCCTCTTCTCTCTTCTTTCTGTCGTATTCCTCGAGTTCCGTGTACGCAATCTTTCCGACTTTTGTACGCGGGAGAGCATCGATGAATTCGAAGAGTTTCGGTACACCGTACGCTGCGATGTATTCCCTGCAGTGGGTGATGAGCTTCTGTTTGAGTTCTTCCGTTCCCTCTATTCCGGGTTCGAGAACAACGTACACTTTCACTCTCTGCTGCCTTACGGGATCGGGAACACCGATTGCACACGATTCGACGACTCCGGGGAATTTGTTGACAGCATCTTCGACCTGCGAAGGATAGATGTTGTAACCGGAACTGACGATGATTCTCTTGTACCTCTGTTTGAAGTACACGAAACCGTCCGAATCGATGGAACCTGCGTCACCTGTGTGAAGCCATGTCCTTCCGTCTGCGTGAACTCTCAGCGTCTTGGCTGTAAGTTCGGGATCTTTGACGTATTCCATCATGACATTCGGACCGCAGATACAGATCTCTCCTTCCTCTCCGTAGGGAAGTTCTTCCTCGGTACCGTATTTGACAATCTTGAAGAGAGTGTTCGGGAACGGAATTCCGATACTTCCTTCGTGATACTCGTTGATAGGAGTGATACATGCGGCGGTAACCGTTTCGGTTAATCCGTATCCTTCCCTTATGATTGTCTTACCGTTGTGAGTTTTGAGGAAGTTGTTGAAGTTCTCCCTTGTCTTCGACGGCAGTGCGTCTCCTCCGGAGAATATTCCCTCGAGTGAGGACATATCGGCATCGTTCATGATGTCAAGACCGATCATCTTCTCAAAGAGCGTTGGAACACCCGCAATGTAGTTGGGGTGTTTCTTCTTGATGAGTTTTGCATAGGATTCCGGTGTGAACGTCGGAACCAATACGCACTTTCCTCCGAAAATCAGGAATGAATGGATTCCCACACCGAGTCCGAATCCGTGGAATATCGGCATAACGGAGAGAACGATGTATTCCCTCTCGGTAACGTATTTGATTGCTTTGTCTGAGTAGAAATCCTCAATGAAACACGGAATGCAGTAACTGATTGCAAGTGTTCCGTATGATGTGAAGTTGAGGTTGTTGTTCGAAAGGAGAATTCCTTTCGATGCGCTTGTGGTTCCCCCGCTGTAGAGAATACATGCGGGATCTTCGCCTTTCACATCTACAGGCTCGAAAGAATTGTCTTTCGAAAGAGCAAGGAATTCTTTCCATCCGATGATGTAGTCCTTCTTGGGGAAATCGGGCACTTTTCTTCCCAGTGTAAGCGAATATCCGATTCCTTTGAGGAAACCCAATTCGTCTTTGATCGATGTTGTGACAATCCTGACAACAGAAGGCGTGTTGTCCTTCACTGCGATGAAATTGTTCACGAATGCGTCCAATGTGAACACAAACTTCGATTCCGAATTGTTGAGATAGTGTTCAATCTCTTTCTTCGCGGAAAGCGGGTGGATGAGTGCGCAGATTGCTCCGCATTTCGATGCCGCATAGAACAACTGAATAGCCTGAGGACAGTTGGGCATGCACACAAGGATGCAGTCGCCCTTTCTGAGTCCCATAGCCTGAAGACACGATGCAACGTGATCGATCTTCTGTAGGAATGAAGCGTAAGTGGTATTTCTGTCCTGGAATTCGTAAGCGATGTTCTGAGGCACTCTTGTAGCCGCACCTCTCACCATCTCATAGATGGATACCTTAGGGTAGTTGATATCCGGCGATGTCTGCGTGGGATCGTAGTATTTTACCCACGGCCTTGGGAATTCTTCCATCTTACACCTTCTGATTGGGCGGACTAGCCATAGGCTTAATAAAAATATTACGCCGTTTCGTTACGCTGGGAATATCTCAATATAACAGATAAACGGAACATACCGTTCTTTACATAACGGCTTCATATTCACTGTAACGGTATTCTCTGTCGGAAAAGTGAGCGTTCTGAGCAAGATATTTATCAGACGTTGCGTTCCACAACCCCGATGTGCGCGAACACCGTATCATCCAATGTATCCGTGCTCGATTTGATGTGCAAGGATAAGTATGCAGAGGCTAACAACCACAAACGCGCCAGGGACAACCTCAACAAGGAGTCCAAAAACTGGATTAACACACGCAACACCAACACGGAAAGAGCGAAAGAACTCTCCAAAAAAGGTGCGGAAGCGAAAGCCGAGCGTGACGCAAACAACGCGAAAGTACGTGAGCTGAAGGAACTGCGCGATCAGATGCATGCAAAAGCCGCCGAATTAAGAGAAAAAGGCGGAGAAGAGTATGAGAACGCAAGAGCCGAAGGTAACAGATACCACGATGAAATGGCTGCATTCGCATCGAAAGGACAGCTTGCGCATCAGATTATGGTTCAGTGTTACGAAGATGCAAACGTTGCAAGAAAACTTTCGGAAATTGCGCACAGGAAATCCATCGAGTGCAGGGAAGCCGCAAATGCGGAACACGAACTGTACGTGAACACACTCAAAGAGATCGAAGAACTGAAAAACAATCCCTTCGGTGAGTTGGATTCAGAAGACGATGCGTGACGCACCGTCGGGATTCACGTCTCTTCTGATTAATTCCGGAACATCTCCGGCCATTCCGAAGAGACCGTTCGCGGATGCGATGCATCCGCGGACGTTCTCTGTTGAATTTATTTTTTCAAGAGAAGAAGTCAGTTCTTCCTGAGTTCCCTCTTTAATCATGTTTCCGAGTGCCGTTGCGCAGCAGTCTGCAAGAATTACGTTATCGGAAATTACAGTGCAGATACTGCTCGTACCGAATGAGACAGACGGTCCGATTTTACCTGAAGAAGAACATATTCCGAAGATACCGTCCTGCGGTTTTACCTTCAGGGCGATATTCTTCATAACATCGTCTCCCGAATACAATCCCACGGAAATCTCACGGTCGATCTTCAGTGCAATATCTCCTCCGTTCTCGATAACGGCGAACGGAGCGCCCGCTTCTACCATACGCTCTACGGCATAAACTGCGACGGCTCCTGCCACACCCGCCATAGGTCCGACATCCGATAATTCCGATGCCTGACACATACGGCGGATAAGCTCATCGTCATCCTTTGAAGGGGGATACGGATCGTACGTAATCTTGAAGAAAGAATCCTCTGCAATCTTCGCGAGAATTATCTCTCTTGCCTCGAATATCGCGTCCTTCGCAGTCTTATGGTACTTCTCATCGGAAAGTACCGTGACTGCGGTCTCGCCTATCTCGAAGTGTATCGGCCTCATTATAATGTGAGTGTGACAGCCTTCGTCGAACACGCAGTGATACATCCGCCGCATGCGACACAGGTGTCTACGTCAAGGTGTACTTCGAATGTCACGGGATCCAATTTGAATGATTTCGTTGGACATACGGAGACGCACGAACCGCAGTTGAAACATTTGTCCATGTCACGGGTGATGTGCTTGTCGAGTTCTTCGATTAAGATGTCAATCTTTCCGAAGTCGGATACCGCTTTTGCGATTTTCTCCTCATCGCCTTTGAGTCTTACGATGAGAATACCTCCGCTTCCTTCAATCTCCGCACGGAGAATAACCGGCTCGATATTGTATTCGGATACCAACTTGTACACGAGGGACTCCTCTACGGCGACCTCATCCGGGAATCTGATCTTGTATTTCCTGTCCATGGTATCATCTCTTCACTTTGAGAGGTTTGACAGCGCTCTTCCTGGGCATCATCTTCACAGGTGCGGTTAATTCAAACTCACCTTTCTCAATCCAATCCTTAAGCTGATTCGCAACCTTCCTCGCTCCGTAGTAGGATGAAAGAGAAGATGTTCTGATCTTACGTCCTTCATACTCGATGGAACCGGACCTGAGCTGTGCGTAGTTGTACTGTCCCAGTGCGGGCCTCTTCTTGGAAGTTACGCTGTAATCGATCATGCTTGTGTAAATCTCCTCATCGGAGATTGCGGCGCGTTTCACGACATCCGCATTAAGTGCGGGGATCGGAATTCCGACACCGATTGCAATGGAAGTTCCGTATCCGTAGATATCGAGTCCGCGGACGTAGTTCCTGTCCATCTGCTTCATGTCACCGATAAGTGCCAGAGTCCTTGCTCCGGAAGCGGGGACACCGTTCTTCTCCGGTGCTTCGGTGTTGAACTGGGTTCCGTTCCATGAAACGTATCCCTCTCCTCCTCCGAGGAAAATATGTGTTCCCACGCCGATTGTATCCATGTGCGGATCGTTCAGCAACGGAGATAACTGTCCCGCGGAACTGTATGTTGCGTTCCTCATCCTCGGCAGGAGTTTGCCCATGTATGTGTGCAGTGTCCTGTCGGATGTGTTCGTTGCGAGATTGTAATTCTGATAGCAGTTACGGGGGTTGAACATGTAACATTCGTTCAGATCGTCGATTGTGATGTACGTGTCGATATCCTTTCTCACGTAACAGTCCGTACCGGGTCCCCACGCATGAAGATGGATTTTCTTCCTTGCGATAAGATCCTCAATTACATGACCTCCTCCGTATCCTTCGGGACTCGGAGATTTGGATGTGGATGCGATATATGTGTCAACGGCAGCCAATCCGCCGTATGCTTCCACATCGTTCATCAGAATGTTCGTCATTCTGATCGGAGGATCGGAATGACCGAAGTTGATAAAAGCACCCGAAGAACACATCGCACCGAAGGTTCCTGTGGTGATTACATCGACTTCTTCGGCAACCTTCTCGGCGCCTTTCTCTTTAACGAGGTCGATGATTTCTTCCGCTGTGTAAACGACAGCTTTACCCTGACGGATTTTCTCGTTTATCTCTTCATACGTCTTCGCCAACTTATCCCCTCAGATCAGTCCTTTAACGTGGGCAAGCTCTGCGTTAAGAACGGAACCTCCCGCTCCCCCTCTGAGGGTGTTGTGTGAAAGTGCGAATATCTTGTAGAATTCGTCCTTCTTTCTTATTCTTCCGAGTGTGACCGCCATTCCCTTGGATCTTCCCGTTCCTCCGGCGAATACGTCGAATGCGGGCTGGGGACGGTTGTCCTCTTTCCTGACGATGATAGGTTGCTCGGGTGCCGAAGGCAGTTTGAGCTTCTGAGGCTCTCCTCTGAATTCCTCGAATGTTTTTATGACATCCTCAACGGAGGGTTCCTCATTCATGCTGAGTGTCAGTGATTCCAGGTGGCCGTCTACAACAGGTACTCTTGCGCAGTTCGCATAAACTTTGAAGTCTGCGAATTTAAACTGCTTATCCTCGTATTTTCCGAGCATCTTTGCAAGCTCAGATTCCATTTTCTCCTCTTCGCCTTTGATGAACGGTACGACGTTTCCCACCGCATCGAGGGAAGGAACTCCTGGGTATCCCGCACCGGAAAGTGCCTGATAAGTTGAAATGAACACCTGTTTCAGTCCGTATTTCTGATTGAGTGCGGCCAAAGGTGCTGCTATTCCCGTTGAGGAACAGTTTGCATTTGTGACGATGAAACCTCCGTTGGCGTAGGTGCTCTGATCTTTGATTGAATCAAGGTGCTGCGGGTTCACTTCCGGAATAAGGATTGCGACATCCTTATCCATCCTGTGGGAACCTGCGTTTGTAAAGACACCGACACCTTTTCCGGCCAATTCCGTCTCGGTAGGTCCGGCAAGATCCGACGGTATACCGCTGAACGCAATCCTGCATTCTTTGGAAATCTTGTTCAGATCCATCGTTTCTATCCTCATGTCGAGTGTTTCGTCTTTGTAAACGTGATCCCTCACCTTGAGGACATCTCCCAATCTCTTTCCTTCGGACCTCTCCGAAGCGTAAAGACCCTCCATCTCAAAATAGGGGTGGTCCTCGAGCATTTCGATGAATCTCTGTCCGATCATTCCTGTTGCGCCTAAAACCGCGACTTTGATCTTACCCATTTGTCCGTCACCTTGGTTTCTGAATGTCAAATAGACACACCATATAGATAAAATGTGTTCAGACCGATTATACAGTCTGCTGGGTGCCATCTCGGGATCATTCGAAGTAATGATGCTGCCTCTCCTTTGATATCGCTAAGATGACCTCTGCGATCTGTTTTGCCTCGTCTTCGCTGAGGCTGACCTCCTGACAGAGTTCGTGGTATCTCTGAATGACTTCCTTTTCCTTCCTCTCGTCCCAATAGCTCTGTCCGGAGAGTTTCTTGGCTTTTGCCAATTCGTCTGCGATTTCGAGACGTGTCGCTATTGATTCGATTATCTGCTGATCCATTTCCTTGATCATGTTTCTGAGTTCGGAAGTCGTCGGCAAGATGGTTCACCTGTTGTCCCTTAAAGGAAAACACATTAAAAGTTATTTTGGAACGGCTTATCCTTCGGAATTCGTGAAATGTGTCCGAATTGTAAGGATATTAGAATAACAGGGGCGGTTAAGCCCCTGAAATGAGTTTAACACGCGAAATATCCGTGGGTCTTCAGCATACGTTTCTTGATCAGGTGTGCACCGAAGAAGTACACGCATGCGATGAACGGCATCCAAAGCAGTGCCCACAGCGGAATCTCAAGTCCGACACCGTCTGCAATGAGTTCCCAAAGCGGACCCGTGAACGGTAAAACCGTACCGACTGCGAGAGCGATGATTGTTGTCGCGACGAGAATCTTCGAAGACCATGCCTGGAAGAACGGTAATTTGTTGGTACGCACGATGTGGATTGCCCAAACCTGCATCCAATACTGCTCTATACACCAGAGTGACTGGAAGAAAATCTCGTAGGATGTTCCCGAAAGATCGATTCTCTGAACGATTGCATCGGTCATGTTTCCGGTGAATCCGTCGACTCCCGTTACGGTTATGCCTGCACATACAACGAATGTAATGAACAACCAGGTCATCACATCGGTAATCGGGCACATAGGTCCGTACCTGAACATGACATTCTTCAGGTTGACCGCATCCCATTTACGGGGTTCTCTTACGAATTCGTCTTCAACCTTATCCCACGGAATCACAAGACATGCGAAATCGTTGATCAAATTGAAAATCAGAATCATCATTGCGCCCATAGGCGTGAAGTTGAAGAGAAGGGATGCAAGGATCAGCGAGAACATGTATCCGAAGTTGATCGAACCGATCATCTTGACGTATTTGATTGTATTAACGTAGACTTTCCTTCCTTCGATTGCTCCGTCTTTGAGAATTCCGAGATCTTTCTCAAGGAGAATCATGTTTGCGGTGTCTTTTGCGATATCCGTTCCCGTATCAACGGAGATACTCACATCTGCGTTCTTCATGGCGATGACATCGTTGATACCGTCGCCCATAAGTCCCACTGTGTGACCGTTTGCACGTAACGCAACGACAACACGTGATTTGTTATCCGGAGTCAATCTTACGAAGACATCTGTCTTCTCGACTTCGTCCTTAAGCTGTTCGTCGGTCATCTTGTCGATCTGCGGACCTGTAAGCATATTCTCCGTGGAAATGCCGATCTGATCCGCAACGTAGCGTGTAACGAACTCGTTGTCACCTGTAAGGACTTTGGTTGTGATACCGTAGTCTTTGAGATCGATGATTGCAGTCTTCGCACTTTCTTTAACGGGATCGGTGAAAACAACAAATCCGGTAAAGATCAAATCGCATTCATCCTCGACGGTGATTTCCTTTCCGTTCGGGACGTATTTGTATGCGATACCGAGTACACGCATACCTTTCTCACTGTACCATTCGACGAGTCCCATAACATCGTTCTTGGTCTTATCGTCAAGAACCTGAATGTTCCTGTCTCCGTCAAGGTATCCTGTGGAAATGGAAAGAATCTCGGGAGTGGCACCTTTCGTTATGACAACGTTGACATCTTCATTCTGCTTGACAACGACGGTCGCTCTTCTCCTGAAGAAATCAAAGGGAACATCGGCAACATACGGATACTGATCCAACTCTTCGGTGAATCCGTATTCTTCCGCATATTCGTCTATTGCCCAGTCAATCTGATTTGTTGCGGATTTCAGATTTCTGCTGTTGAGTGCGGCAAACACTTCGACCATGTGACTGCTGTTACCGTGAACGTCGTTGCAGTCTTTGACTGAAATCCTGTTTTCGGTAAGTGTTCCTGTTTTATCCGAACAGAGAACGTCCATCGCACCCAGATTTTGGATAGAGGTGGCATCTTTCACGATGACTCTCTTCTTCGACATGTCGATGGAACCTTTCGCAAGATTTGTTGAGACAATGGTTGCCAACATTTCGGGCATAAGTCCGATTGCAAGTGTAACCGCAAACAGTGCTGCGGTCTTCACGACATCGAAGGTTTCCCCTCCGTTCATGAATCCCTTCACGAGCATAATGATAATCACGGGAGGAATCATGTACAGCATGAGTTTGATCAGAACTCTTGCGATTTCTTTGGAACCTTTGTCGTATGTGGTGGATGTTCTGCTCCTTGTCAGTTTCTCGGTCATCGATCCGAATATTGTGTCGTCACCTACGGTAACAACAATAGCTTCGGCGGAACCGCTGATGACATTGGAACCCATGAATGCCATGTTTGTACATCCGAGTGCGCTGTCGAAGTCTGCAATCGGTTTATCGGTCTTGGTGACTCCTCCGGATTCTCCGGTGAGTGCGGACTGATCCACCTTCAGATGATTCGACTTAAGAATTCTCACATCTGCGGGGACCATGTCTCCCGCATCGAGAATTACAATATCTCCGACGACCAAATCGGCGGAGTCCACCTCGATTTCGACATCCTCACGGCGGAGGGTGATAATCGTGGTGACCATACTCACAAGTTTAGCTGCGGCGTTGCTGCTGCGGGTCTCTTGGATAAATGTCATCGCACCGCTCACTAAGATGAGGGTGGTCAGAATGATTAGGTAGCTGTAATCGATCTCCTCTCCCTCTATGATAGCGCATACGGGCCAGAGAATATCGATGGCTGTTAAAGCAATAATAAAGACGTTAACGAATGCGTGATACAGTCTTTTCAGAACCACGTGTTTGTTATGATTGGTAACCACATTGTCTCCGAATTTGATACGGGACGTGGTCACTTCTTCATTATAATGCCCTTCGGGTCTGCTGTCCAATCCTTTCATCACGGTCTCTGCATCCGAGGACGCAGCGAATCTCATTCTGATATCCGGGTCAACTAAACCATTTACCACGAGAAAGTTCAATGACGTTTTACGTTTAAAGTTAGTCCTCGGCCCTTCAAATAATAATTGAATGACTGGCACAGTATCTTTGTCTCTCACGGAACAATGATGTTTCGTTTGAGTCCCTTACAGCAATGCACAAATATGTACATCGCAATCACGTTTCATGGATATCTCACTGAGCGAATTCGACAGATTCCCTTCCCAGAAAGCGGTTGCATCTCTGATGCTTTCAAACGGTCTTTGTGTAAGGGACGGAAAAATCTTCTGCGGAGATATCGAAATCGGAGACTCCGCAATGGGTCGTGCTGCGGGTGTAGACAGAAGAGCCGTGAGAGCTACCGTCGACAAAATCATGGCAACTCCGAAACTGCTGTCGGTTTTTTCGAAATTAAGATCGATGGCTTTGCTGTCAGACGTAGCACCCGAAATCGGATGCAGTGTTATCGAGATAGTTCCCAAAGATGCATCGGAACCCGGAATTCTTTCTGATATTACACAGGTAATCTTCGACGCGGGAATATCGATAAGACAGGCTGTTGTCGATGACAGAGGTGTGGGAAGCGAAGCACGTTTAATCGCCGTGTTAGACGGTCATCTTCCCCCGAGATTCATTCCTCTGCTCAAATCATGCCGCGGTGTGGAAAGTATTCTCATAAGATGAGACTTCATCCGATGAAAAATCGTTCAATCCGTTCTTCCGTAACCAAGGTAAATATACCATTCGTCTGTATATTCTATACGTGAAGAAGGCAGTCAAGTACGGAATCATAGCTGTCGTAGTTGTACTACTGATAGTAATCGTCGCATTCGTGGGGGTGTATTATACGCGCATAGAAACAATGAATTCAATTCAGAAGATTACGTCATACGATGACGGATATAACATCTACAAAATGGATGTGAAGTACGACTACAGCATCGACAACATCATCAATTACGGTATAACAGACGATCAGTCGATGGTTGATGCAATCACCAAAGAATGCATTCCTCTGATTCCCGTGCACATTAAGGCACCGGAATTCGGGTGTACCGCATTCACAATGCACGATACGGGTAACGGAACGATGATGGGGCGCAGTTATGATTTTGCTTTGAATACTTCGGCGATGATAGTGCACTGCAAACCGAAGAACGGTTACGAATCGGTCGCCTTCGCCGCTTTGGATAATATATCGGCAAGCAACATGGATTCTCTGGAATCCAAATTCGCCGCACTTACCGCACCGTTCATCTGTCTCGACGGAATAAACGAGAAAGGTGTTTCGATTGCGGTTCTCACTCTTGACAGCAAGCAAACCAATCAGAATACGGGAAAAGAGAAAATCTTCACATCGCTGGCGATAAGATTGGTTCTCGACCGCTGTGCGACTACGCAGGAAGCGTACGAACTTCTGCAGAAATACGATATGTACGCTTCAAGCGGACGTGATTACCACTTCTACGTTACGGATGCTTCCGGAGACGGACGTATTTTCGAATATGATTTAAATGACCCGGACAGAAAACTGACTGTAACGAAGACGGATGTCGCCACAAACTTCTACGTAATGTACGAAGAATATGTGGAACCGTACAAGAAGAGCGAATACGGTCACGGAAAGGAACGTTACGACGCAGCCAAAGACGTTCTCGGTCTCAACAACAGTACGGAAACACACGACAATAACGAAAAACTCGCATGGGACGCGCTGAAGGCTGTGGCACAGGAACCGAAACAGGGAGATCCCACAAGCAACACGCAGTGGTCGATTGTCTACAACAACAGGGATCTGACTGCACATGTTGCCTTACGCCGTAACTGGGACGATGTCTATCTTTACGACTTGGAAGAAAACAGCCTTGTGAAAAGAGTTGTAACAGAGTGAGGGTGTAAACACCCTCACTCATCGTCTTTGTATTCTATCGCGGCATCGACCAAACCTAAGTGAAGCGGCGACGGCTTACAGGGACGTGATTTGAATTCCGGATGGAACTGGGAAGCCATGAAGTAAGGATGGTTATCCAACTGTCCCACTTCCATAGTTTCTCCGTTCTCCGAACGTCCGACGAATTTCCATCCCGCATCCTCGAATTTTGATATGTATGAGGGATTCACTTCGAATCTGTGTCTGTGTCTCTCGGAGATCTTCTTCTTTCCGTAGAGTTCGTATGCCTTCGAACCTTCATCCAAAACAGCGGTCTGAGCGCCCAGTCTCATTGTTGCACCCATGTCCTGCACACCTTCCTGTTCGTGCATAAGGAAAATAACAGGATTCTTTGTGTTTTTATCGAATTCCGTACTGTTCGCATCCTTCAGACCGAGAACGTTTCTTGCAATCTCAACAGTCGCAATCTGGAATCCGAGACATACGCCGAGGAAAGGAATCTTGTTTTCACGTGCGTAACGTGCGGCTTCGATCTTTCCTTCGACACCTCTGTTTCCGAATCCTCCGGGAATAAGTATTCCGTGCACTCCCGAGAGAATGGCTTCGGGAGAACCG